>JBJTPC010000470.1:0-3705 GCA_046074905.1 Gammaproteobacteria bacterium | reverse complement strand
CCTGGAGATGCGGGCGGAGACGGTCCGTTGGCCGGACAGCCTGCGCGGGGTCTTGGTGATGACGGACTGTCCGGGCTGCAAGACGGATCGTTTCCGCATCGCGTCGAACGCGCAGTTCCTGCTGCGTGACGAACCGGTCTCCTTCGAGGAAGCCCGGGCTGCGGCCGCTTCCCGTCGGTATCGCAAGGTATTCATCGCCATCTGGCGGGAGACCGGCGAAATCTCGAGCGTGAGGATCCTGCCATGAATCACCCGCTGCGCCGTCGACGGGCCGCCGGTCGTCTCGTGTGGTTGCTGCTGGCCTCCGCATGCGGGTTGGCAGCGGCGCCGCCGGTGCAGGCGGACGACACCGAGATTTTCGTCGGTGGCAACTCGACCACCACGATCCGCCCGAACATCCTGTTCATCTTCGACAACTCCGGCTCGATGAACGAGCGGATCGTCACCCAAGCCCCTTACGATCCCGCTTACAACTACATCACCGGCACGACTTGTCGTGCGGACCGGGTGTACTTCAGCGAGAGCACCAGCATCCCGAGCTGTGACAGCTCGAGCACGGTGAATCTCTCGGCCATCGCCTGCAAGGCTGCCCTGGATGCCTTCGGCACTTCGGGGTTCTTCATCGACCGGATGGCCCGCTACGACGTCTCGCGTGATCCCGGCAGCCGTCGCTGGGACTCGCTCACCAACAGCTACCGCAGCCATACCGTCGATTGCAAGGCGGACAGCGGGGTACACGGAATCGACGCTGCTTCCACGGCGAAGTTCGCCATCGACGAGACCAGTTCCCGGCTCAGCCCGACAGGCTATGGCTCCGTGGCATCGCAGGTAATCGCCTGGGATTCCGAGAAGACCTACCGGATCTACCATCCGAATTACGTGGCCTGGAATGCCTCGGGGCGGGGGACGAGCCGCACCAAGATTGCGATCGTGCGCGAGGTTGCCACCAACCTCTTGAACTCCATCACCGGCGTGAACGTGGGGCTGATGTACTTCAGCGACAACGCCCAGGGGGGGCTGGTGGCGGTACCTGTCGAGAATCTCGAGACCAACCGCGCGACGATGATTTCCGTGCTCAATGGCCTGGTGGCCGAGACCTGGACACCACTCTCGGAGACGATGTGGGAGGCGGGACTCTACTGGCGAGGACAGACCTGGAGGTACGGGGCAAACTCGACCCGGAACGACTCCTTCTTCCCGAGCGTGCCCGGCTCACGGCTTTCCAGCCCGAACACGGTCTACAAGACGCCCATCGAGTATTCCTGCCAGAAGAATTACATCGTGTATCTCACGGACGGGGAGCCGACGGAGGACACGGACGTCAACAATCTTGCGCCAAACCTGATCGGCCGGAGTTGCGACTCCGACGGCAGTGTTTCCGGCAGCAACGGTGTCTGCCTGGACGATCTCGCCGAGTACTACGCCACGAAGGACCTCAACAGCACCATCCCGGGAACGCAATCCGTCCTGACCTACACCATCGGCTTCGCCACCAACCAGACGCTGCTGCAGCGGACGGCGACCCGCGGTGGCGGCAAGTACTACACGGCGAATGACACCACGGAACTGGCCTCCGCCTTCCAGGCCATCGTCACCGAAATCCTCGACATCAACACCACGTTTTCCTCGCCGACGGTCAGCGTCAACGCCTTCAATCGCACGCAGAACCTCAACGACATCTACGTGACGGTCTTCCGGCCCTCGTTGAAGGCACTCTGGCCCGGCAACCTGAAGAAGTACCAGATCGACCCGGTCACCGGCGATATCGAGGATGTGCTCGGTCGCCCGGCCGTGAACCCCGATACCGGCTTCTTTACCGACGCCGCGCAGAGTTACTGGTCGCCGGCGGTCGATGGCGCCCAGGCGTCGCAGGGGGGGGCTGCGAGCCGGTTGCCGCTGCCGGCCAATCGCAAGATGTACACCTATCACGCGGGCTCGACGACCACCGACCTCACACACTCCTCGAATGCGTGGTCGACTGCCAACCCGGCCCTCACCGCCGCGGCGCTCGGAGTGGGAGCCACGAGCACGGTGACCGTGGCCCAGGCCGTCGATTGGTTGCGTGGTGCCGACATTTTCGATGCCGATGCGGATGCCAACACCACCGAAGCCCGTCTGGCCATGGGCGATCCACTGCACTCAAGGCCCGCGACGGTCATCTATGGCGGCACCGCCGCGGCACCCAACGCCAATGATGGTGTGGTTTTCACGGCCACCAACGAGGGGATTCTCCAGGCGGTCGACGTCACCTCGGGCAGCGAGTTGTGGTCGTTTGTGCCGGAAACCACCTGGCAGTCGGTGCTCCGCGGGCTCGACTCCACTTCCACCAGCAACAAGCTCAGTACGCTGGATGGCAGCATCCAGACGTATCGTTTCGACCGCAACTTCAACGGCGTGATCGAGCCGGCGGATGGCGACAAGGTCTACCTGTTCTTCGGCCAGCGGCGCGGCGGTACCAACTACTTCGCGCTGGACGTCACCGTGAAGCAGTCGCCGCGATTCCTCTGGCGCAGTGGCAGCGCACAGTTGCCGGGCATCGGCGAGACCTGGTCGACGCCGCAGGTGACGCGGGTGAACGTCGGCGGGACGGTGCGCGACGTGGTGATCTTCGGCGGTGGCTATGAGGCGGACCAGGATCCGGTCAACGGCGTAACCGCCTACTCGACGGACACCACCGGCAACGGCCTGTACATGCTCGACGCCACCAACGGTGCACTCGTCTGGCGTGCGGGCGGATCGGGGAGTGGTGCGAATCTCGTGCTCGCGAAGATGAACAATTCCATTCCGGCCGATGTGCGCGTCGTGGACTTCGACGGTGATGGCCTGGCCGACCGGATGTATGCCGCGGACATGGGCGGCCGTGTCTGGCGCTTCGATATCTTCAACGGCAACAGCGCGGGCAATCTGGTGACCGGCGGTGTCTTCGCCTCCCTCGGCAATGCCGACGAGACGACGCGTCCGGTGGCCAGCACGCGCCGCTTCTACTACGCACCCGACGTCGCCCTGGTGCGCAAGCGCGGCCAGACGCCGTATCTCGCCGTCAACATCGGTTCCGGCTACCGTGCCAGTCCCCTCAATACCCAGGTGGAGGACCGCTTCTACGCCCTGCGCGACTACGCGATGTTCACGCGTCGCACCCAGGCCGAGTACGACGCCTGGACGGTAATCACGGATGCCGCGCTGACCGACGTGACGAGCACCGCGACGCCGACGTTGGCCAGTGGCATTCCCGGATGGAAGATCCGCCTCACCCGCGGCGGCGAGAAGATCCTGGCCGAGGCGCGGACGTTCGGCAACGTGATTTTCTTCCCGACCTTCACCCCGGACACCAGCGGCGGCACGGCGTCCTGCGCTCCGCGCCAGGGGACCAACCGCTTGTTCAGCATCAACCTGTTCGATGGCAGCCCTGCCAACAACCGCAGCGCAGGGGTCACACCGACGACGGCAGACCGGGAGTTGCGCCTCTCGCAAGGCGGCATTGCACCCGAAGCCGTGTTCCTGTTCCCGACCCCGGACGCGGCCTGCACCGGTTCGGCCTGCCGACCGGCACCGCAGTGTCTGGTCGGTGTCGAGAAGTGCGGCATTGAGTTCACCAACGCCCCGGTGAAGACCTATTGGCGTGAACGGCAGGTGACGCCATGAGGACCCGCAGGCGTCGTGAAGCCGGCGCCGCTGGCCGGCGGCGGGTGATGCGACCATCGACGC
>JBJTPC010000469.1:0-2379 GCA_046074905.1 Gammaproteobacteria bacterium | reverse complement strand
GCCCATCGCCTCGAGGCGGGCCACCGCCCACTTCACCGCCGCGGCGTCCCCGGCAGAGCCGGCGGAGCGCGGACCGACCTCGGTGGTCAGGTCGCGGACGAAACCGAAGGCCTCCGACCCGGCCCGCAGCTGGTCACGCAGCGCAGCCGCGGTCTTGAGGTCTGCGGCGGTCCAGGCCGTGGTGGCGGGCGGGGCCGTCCGCGTCGCGGGGCGGGTCTTGGCACGCTCGTCGGTGGCCGCCGTGCCGGCGGGCGCCGCAGCGGCGAGGGTGGCCAGGGCGGCGAGGGCCATCAGGGCGGGCAAGGGGCGTCGGGAAAGGGGCATGGAAGGACTCCGGGAAAGCAGTGCGCGGAATACTACTGGATGCGCGTTATGACAAGTCCCTATAATCCCCCAGATGGGAGTGGAGAAGGAACTGGCGATTGTCTTTGCCGATGTAGTCGGCAGCACACGCCTGTACGAGCAACTGGGTGACCATCAGGCCAGCGAGACCGTGGGCCTGTGCATCAAGTTGATGCGCGTGGCCACGGAGGACCATCGCGGCACCGTGATCAAGACGATGGGCGACGAGGTGATGGCGACATTCGCCAGTGCCGACGACGCGCTGACCGCCGCCGCGGAGATGCAGCGTGCCATCGCCGAGGAAGCCGCGCTGACGACACCCGACGGGCACGTGGCGATCCGCATCGGCTGCCACTTCGGCCCGGTGGTCCTCGAACATCGCGATGTCTTCGGGGCAGCCGTTTCCACGGCCAATCGCATGACCAGCCAGGCCAAGCCGGGGCAGATCATCACCACCGCCGCCATGGTGGCCCAGCTCGGGACACTCTGGCGTTCCGCCGTCCGTCAGGTCGATCTCACCGCCATCAAGGGCGCTTCGGCGGAGGTGATGGTCTACGAGGTGTTCTGGCAGGACGACAACGACGGGGATGTCACCAGCATGGTGCGCCCGCTCGACCTCACGCCGGCGTCGCGCCGCGGTCCGGTACGCCTGGTGCTCAAGGTGAACGGCCGCGAGTATGTGGTCGATGCCCGCCAGCCCGCGGTCACCGTCGGCCGCTCGGAAGACAACGACCTCGTCCTCAAGGGCAACCTCGTCTCGCGCTTGCACGCGCGCTTCGAACTGGCGCGCACGCGATTCCTGCTGGTGGACCAAAGCACCAATGGGTGTTTCGTGACACCGGCCGAGGGTCCGGAATTGTTCGTGCGCCGGGACAGCCTGGTGCTGCAGGGTTCGGGCCTGGTGGGCCTCGGCCAGAGCGCCGAGCGCGGCGGTCCGCAGACGCTCGAGTACCACTGCGAGGAATGAGCCCGCCGCCCCGGCCTCCAGGGAGCAGTCGGCGCCGCCGACCGGCCGGCGGCACCGCCGTGCGTCAGTCCAGCCGACCGAGCGTCTTGCCGAGTTCCACGTGCAGCTCTGCCGGCGTGCGCGGCGCGAACTCCTTGAGATAGTTCTCCACCTCGTCGAGTTCGCGACGCCAGGCCGTCGCGTCGATCGCCAGCAACTCCTCGAGCGTCTCCCGGGACAGGTCCAGTCCCGTGAGGTCGAGGTCGTCCGGGCGGGGGAGGTGCCCGATGGCGGTGTCGTGGGCGGCGGCAAGGCCGTTCACGCGGTCCAGCATCCACTTCAGCACGCGCAGGTTGTCGCCGAAGCCCGGCCACAGGAACTTGCCATTCGCCCCCTGGCGGAACCAGTTGACGTGGAAAATGCGCGGCGGATGGGTGAGTCGCTTGCCGATGTCCAGCCAGTGCTGCCAGTAGTCGCCGAAGTGATAGCCGGCAAAGGGCTTCATTGCCATCGGGTCGCGGCGGACCACGCCGACCGCGCCGGTGGCGGCCGCCGTGGTCTCGCTGGCGACGCTGGCACCCACCAGCACCCCGTGTTGCCAGTCGCGCGCCTCGTACACGAGGGGGGCGAGTTCGCGGCGGCGCCCGCCGAAGACGATTGCCGAGAGGGGGACACCGGCCGGCGATTCCGCCGACGGGCTGAACCAGGGGTTGGCTTTCGCGGCCACGGTGAAGCGCGAGTTCGGATGGGCTGCGGGGTTCTTTTTCGGATCGCCGCCGGCAGCGTAGGGGCGGCCCTGCCAATCGATCACCGGCTGGCCATCGGGCCGGCCTTCCCACCACGGCTCGTGGTCCGCCGTGAGCGCCACGTTGGTGAACAGCGTGTCGCGGCGGATCATCTCGTAGGCATTGCGGTTGCTGGCGGGCGCCGTGCCCGGCACCACGCCGAAATAACCGGCTTCGGGGTTGATGGCATGCAATCCACCTTTTTTGCCTTTGTGGATCCAGGCAATATCGTCCCCAACGGTAGTTACTTTCCAGTCATCGAATTCTTTGGGAGGAATCAGCATGGCAAAATTGGTCTTGCCACAG
>JBJTPC010000468.1:0-5342 GCA_046074905.1 Gammaproteobacteria bacterium | reverse complement strand
CTGCTCCGCACCACGCCGGAAATCGACTACGTGGGCTTCGTCGAAGGCCACGACTTTTTCAGCGGTCGGGTCGACGTCGTGGTGACGGACGGCTTCACCGGCAACGTTGCCCTCAAGTCCATCGAGGGTCTCGCGCGGTTCGTGAAAGGTACCCTGCGCGAGGAGTTCACGCGCGGGCCCTGGCAGCAACTGGCCGGCCTCGCTTCGACGCCGGTTCTGCGCCGGGTGGCCTCGCGGCTGGATCCGGGCAGGTACAATGGCGCGAGCCTCGTCGGGCTGCGGGGAGTGGTCGTGAAGTCGCACGGCGGTGCGGATGCGGCGGCCTTCGCCCAGGCCGTGCTCACCGGGGCGCTCGAGGCCAGCCACGGCCTGCCGGCCCGCATCTCGGCACAACTCGTACAACAGGCTTAGGTGAAGCAACCCATGTATTCACGTATCGCGGGCACCGGCAGCTACCTGCCGGAGAAGGTGCTGACGAACGCCGACCTCGAGAAGATGGTCGATACCTCGGATGAATGGATCCGCTCGCGTTCCGGTATCGAGCGTCGCCATGTCGCGGCGGAGGGCGAGACCACCTCGAACATGGCGACCATCGCTGCCCGCCGTGCCGCTGCTGCGGCAGGCATCGACGTGCAGGAAATCGACCTCATCATCGTCGGCAGTTGCACGCCCGACTTCGTCTTCCCGAATCTCGGCGTGCTCGTTCAGGAGCAACTCGGGCTGCGTGATTGCCCTGCTTTCTCGGTGGAAACCGCCTGCAGCGGCTTCGTTTACGCGCTGTCGCTGGCGGACAAGTTCATCCGCCTCGGCGACGCGAAATGCGCGCTGGTGATCGGGGCCGAGACGCTCACGCGCATCGTCGACTGGACGGACCGTACCACCTGTGTGCTGTTCGGCGATGGCGCGGGTGCCGTCATCCTCAAGGCCTCGGAAGAGCCGGGTATCCTCGCCACGCACCTGCATGCCGATGGCACCTACAAGGATCTCCTCTGCTACCCGTATGGTCCGTCCGCCGGCCTGGACAAGCTCCGGGCCGCCATCAATCCCGGTATCCAGATGAAGGGCAGCGAGGTGTTCAAGGTGGCCGTGCGTACGCTGGAACGCATCGTCGACGAGACGCTGGAGAAGAACGGCATCGCCAAGTCGGACATCGACTGGCTGGTGCCGCACCAGGCAAACCTGCGCATCATCGACGCCACCGCACGCAAGCTGGAGATGCCCATGGAACGGGTGGTGGTGACGGTGCAGGACCACGGCAACACGTCGTCTGCGTCGATTCCGCTTGCGCTGGATACCGCAGTGCGGGATGGCCGCATCCAGCGCGGCCAGATGCTGCTGCTGGAAACCTTCGGTGGCGGCTTCACCTGGGGCTCGGCGCTGCTGCGCTACTGAACCTCTCCGGTTTCCTGCGGGCGTTCGTGGCCGGGGTGCCCGGCCGGAAGAACTTCAGCGCTGCAGGACGCGCTGGCGCCACGCGGTGAGGGGATCCCAGCCGGAGCGTGCACGCGATTTCTCGGTGGCGCTCACTTCCGTGACCGGACCGCGCGCCTTCACGCGCTGTTCCCAGACAGTGGCGGCATCCCAGCCGTGGTTGCGGTCGGCCGCCAGGTCGGCCATTTCCATCAGGTCGTCAAGAGGGCTGCGTGGTGACATGGGGGGTCCGTCGGGGGTCGGGTTCGGGGGGAGTTGAACCTTAGTCCTGTACTGGCGGTCCTTCCATGAAGCAGTTCACAATCGGCACTGCGGAGGCGGATTCCGTGGAGGTGGCTTCGATGCGTCGCATGCAGGGGTGGTTGGGGGGCTGGCTGGTCTGCCTGGCCGGCACGGCCGCTGCCGAGGTTTATCCGCTGCCCCCCGACGGCGAGTCGGTCATCGGGGAGCCGGTCGAGGTGGTGGCGACCCACGCCGATACGCTCATCGACCTCGCGCGGCGCCATGGTTTGGGGTTCGAGGAAATCGTCAACGCCAACCCGGGTGTCGATCCCTGGCTGCCTGGCGAGGGAACGCTGGTTCGCTTGCCGAAACGGCGTGTGCTGCCGGACGCACCCCGCGAGGGCATCGTCATCAACCTCCCCGAACATCGCCTCTACTACTACCCGCCGCCCAAGGCGCCGGAGAAAGCGGCCAGTGGCGGCAAGGGCGACAAGTCGCCGACGCCACCCGCCGCAGCCGAGCCCCGGGTGGTGGTTACCTTCCCGGTAAGTGTCGGCAAGATGGACTGGGCAACCCCGCTTGGGCTGACCCGCATCTCGATGAAGGTCCGCAACCCGACCTGGACGCCGCCCGAGTCCGTACGTCAGGAGCATCTGAAGAACGGGGAGGTGCTGCCGAAAGTGGTACCGGCCGGTCCGGACAACCCGCTGGGACAGTTCGCGATGCGTCTGGCCATTCCCGGTGGGGCCTACCTGATCCATGGCACCAACAAGCCGGCCGGGGTGGGCATGCAGGTGACCCACGGTTGCATGCGGCTGTTCCCGGAGGACATCGAGGCACTGTTCGGCATGGTCGCGGAGGGTACCCCGGTGCGAATCGTCAATCAGCCCCACAAGGCCGGGTGGCGTGACGGACAGTTGTATGCCGAGGTACACCCGCCCCTGGCCAGCACGGAGGCCCGGATCGTCGATCCGGACCTGCAGGTGCTGACGCGTTTGGTCGCCCAGCAGGCAGTGGCGCGTGCGGTGATGGTCGATTGGCCGCGCGCCGAGGCGGTCTATGCGGCCGCCTCGGGGCTGGCGATGAGGGTAGCCAGTGGAGAGGGAATGGATGGCGGTCGCTGAGCGTCGAACGGGATCGGGACGGCGGGTTGCATTCCGGAGGATGGTGGCTGCCTGCTGCCTGCTGGCGGCGGGTCTGCCGCTGTCATCCGCCATGGCCAGGGAGCGAGCCGCCGCGGTGATGCCACTGCCGCGGACTGCGGCCACTCCCTACGTGAGCGAGATGGTCAGGATCCCTGCCGGCACTTTCATCATGGGCGTGGCCCCTGGCGATTCCACGGCCTGGCCGTTCGAGTCGCCCCGTCACGAGGTCACGGTGCCCGCCTTCGATCTCGCCATTCACGAGGTCACGGTGGCGCAATGGCAGGCCTACACGGCGGAGAACCCGCGCGCGGCGCCGGGCTGCGGTGACTCACCCCGGCATGCGACCGGATGCATCGGCTGGAACGACATCCAGGGCTATCTCGATTGGCTCAAGGCCAGGACCGGGATCGACTACCGCTTGCCCAGCGAGGCCGAGTGGGAGTACGCGGCACGTGCCGGTGTCACCACACGCTATCCCTGGGGCGATTCCGCGAAGCCGGCTTGTCGTCACGCCAACGTCTATCCCTGCGGCGAGATGGTCAAGCGGCCCATCGGCCAGATGCCACCCAACCGGTTCGGCCTGTACGACGTCATCGGCAACGTCTGGGAATGGACGCAGGACTGCTGGAACGAGAGTTACGAGGGTGCGCCGACCGACGGCAGCGCCTGGCTCACCGGCGACTGCCAGAACCGGGTGATGCGTGGAGGCTCCTTCGACGAGTTGCCGCTGAACTACCGTTTGTCCATGCGTGGACGGGGACGTGTCGTCCCCCGTGGTGATTTCCAGGGTCTGCGTCTGGCCCGCAGCCTGCCCTAGGGTGGCGGCACGGCCGCTTCGCGGACCACGCCCGCCGTCACCAACCACCGCACCGCCACAGGGTCGGGCCACTGGTGTACGCCGTCGCTGCTGGGGCATGGGGGAGCGGTCTGGTCCGCCGGCCACAGCAGGATCAGCCGTGCGCAGAAGTCGGTCGCCGGCATGCCCGGTGCCTGATCCAGCAGCACCTGTCGGAAGTCGCTTGCCTTGATGGCGAGTGACGCCGGGGCAGGAGGCGGCGGCAGTCCCTGCGCGGTCGCGGCACTGTCGTCCACCGGCACCACGGCAGGAGCGGGGTATGCCGTGGCCGCCATCACCGGCAAGGTCACGGAAGGCGATTCCGGGGGCGGCATGGCGACGACAGGCGGCGGGGGGGGCGCTGTGGCAGGGGCGGCCCTGTGCTCCGCGGAGTCTGGCACTACGACGGCGGCCATGGGGGCCGCAGTCTCCTGCGGTATCGACCGTGGTGCATCGGTTGGCAGGGGGCGATGCTGCAGCAGCAGCGAGACGGCCAGTACGACGGTCGCGGCGGTGGCGAGCGGGACCTGCCAGCCCGACCAGGTGCGCCAGCGCGTGCGTTGCTCCGGCGGCCGCAGTTCCGCCAGAACCGCACGTCGCACCTGGTCATCCAGTGTGGCCGAGGGCTCTTCCGCCGGCAGTTGGCGATACAGGTCGCGCAGGTTGTCAGGCTCGGTCACGCGCGCGCTCCCAGGCATTGCCGCAAGCGGTTCACCGCATAGCGCAGACGGCTTTTCGCCGCCTCGATGGCGATGCCGGCGACTTCGGCCAACTGGGCCAGTTCCAGTCCACCCTCCTCGCGCAGCAGGAAGGCCTCGCGCTGCGGAGGTGGCAGGGCATCGAGGCAATGACGCCAGGCCGCCTGCAGTGCGGCCTGCTCCCAGGCGGCCTCGGCGCGTACGGCCGGACAACTGTCCTCGAGCACCGACTCATCGACATCGGCCAGGTCGAGGAAACCGCCGTGACGGCCATGGCGCCGATGGCGACGGTAGTGGTCGAGCAGGCGGCTGTGCGCGATGCGGTAGAGGAAGGTCTTGAGCGTGGCTCGCGGTTCCCAGCGCGCCCGCTGTCGTGCCAGCGTGAGCCATACGTCCTGGTAAAGCTCCTCGCCGTCCGCGGCATTGCCGCATTGACGGACCAGGAAACGGTAGAGCGTTCCCCGGTAACGCGCGTACAACTGCTCGAACGCACGCGCGTCACCGGCCTGGAAGGCCAGCATCAGGGCTTCGTCGGTCGCGTCGGCGCTCATGCCGGCAATCTATCACCCCCCTCCGTTGGCGGTGTCGTCGACGGCAGCAGCGGCGGCATGGGCAAGGGACCGGGGAGTGTCCAGACTGTCGGCCAGTTGCACCAGTCGCACGAATTCCGCGCGCCAGCCACCGCTGTCCCGCCCGAGGGCGCTGCGGGCGAGTCGCGCGGCATCGGCCTGCGACCATTCCCCCTGGTAGCGACCCCCACGGAGCAGTTCACCGAAGCCGGCCACGGCCGCAGCGAAACGCAGATCATCGCTGCCCGCACCGACATCGGCAGGCACGAACACCGGTTGGCTGAACTCCCGGGCGGGCGCTTGTCCCACGGCCTCCCCGCAGGCGCTCCCTTGCCACATGCCGATGAACTGGCCGAGGTGAGGGTGCGCTACCAGCCTGTCGCCGGTGAGGCCGTGGGACAAGCGCCCGCCCGGGAGTTCAGCCAACCGGTGTTCGTGCCTG
>JBJTPC010000467.1:0-5084 GCA_046074905.1 Gammaproteobacteria bacterium | reverse complement strand
CTCCAGCAGCCAACGCTCGAGCGCCGCCGCCAGTCGGCGTGCGGCTGCCGAATCCCGTGCCTCGGGCAAGGCCTTCGGCCGCATCCAGGGGTGCAGGTGATCGAACAGGCTGTCGCTGTCACTGACCTCGTGGCTCGTCGCCCCGTGAGCGACGAGCACAGCCTCACCGGTGCGCAGCGGCAGGAGCTCGAAGTGGATCCCGTCGTGGCTCCGGCCGCCCAGGACGGCGAACAGCTCGGCGGCCCCTGCGGCATCCGCGCGCGGTCGGGCGCGAACACCCAGTTGCAGCAGGCCATCGCGTGGCAGGCCGGCCCGCAGGGCAAGATGAAACAGGGGCACATCGACGGGAGGACTCAGTCCCACCCCGAGCGCCTCGATCGCGGCACGTCCGGGAAAAGGCACCTCGCCGAAGCCGAACAATGCCCAATGGGCATGCTCGCTGGAGGTCGCACGACCGGGACCGAAGGGCACGTGCACGCCGTTGATCCCCCGCGCCGCCAGGGCGTCGAGATGCGGGGTAGATGCCGCTTCGCAGGGTGTCCGGTCGCCGAGTTCCGCACAGGCACGATCCCCGAGACCGTCGAGAATGACCAGCAGGACCGGCAAGCGATCATCCACCATGGCAGCCTCCCGCCAGCGGCTCCAGCCAGCCTGCCAGCAACTCGCGAGCCCCGGGCGGCACGCTCCCGGGCACACGCCGCGTATCCCGCAACGCCTGACGCACCGCGCTGGCCGACAAGCGGCTGGCGGCATCCCCTTCCAGGATCACCGGCGGATAGCCCGCCGCAGCGAAGCGTCGCACCTTCTCGCGCTCCCAGGCAGAAAAGACCCGCACCAGTTGCGGTGTCCCCGGCGGAATCAGCGATGACCAGTGCTCGCTGCCATCAAGCGGGAATGCGATGACCTCCCACTGGCTGACCGCAATGCCATCCGCCTGCAAGGCTGCCTCGATCAACTGGCGCCGTTGCGCGAACGAGAGCGGATTGGCCTCCGCGAGGTGCCGATGCGCACTGCTCGGGTGCTGCTCGCGCGGTCGATCCTCGGGATTGGTGACACCGATGACCACACGTTCGGCCAGACGCAGGGCATGCCGCACCATCTCGAGATGCTGGCGATGGAAGGGCTGGAATCGCCCGGTGAAGGCAATCAGCGGCAGCGGCACGTCTCGGGTTCCGCTCATCGCAGCGACAGCAATCCGCACAACCGCTTCAGGTCCGGGGCTCGGTCGAGCTCCATGACCACCTCGATCACTTCCCGTGCCTGATCGACGGGAACCGCCAGCCGGGCATTGTCGAGGAACTTGGCCTCGATGTCTGCCGCCGACAGCGGCCGCTCCGCCGACCCCCGGTTGATGCGCTCCCGCCGCTGCAGACGACGACCGTCACGCAACAGGATCTCCACCTGACCGGAAAAGAACGCGGGAAAAGCCGAGTCCTCGTCATGTTCGCAGCGGACGCGGGCACACAACTCGAGTATCCGCGGATCGGCAAGTGCTGACGGTTCAAGTTCCCGCAGCCCGAAGCCGCCCCTGACCAGACAGGCAGCGATGAAGTAAGGCAGACTGAACTTGGCGTCGTAGTCGCTTTGCGGACGCAACTTGGCCGCCACAGGCTCGCAGACCACCGGCATCTGGTTCCGGTGGATCCGCGCGACAACCAACTCGACCTCGGCGGCGTTGAACCCATGCTCCGCCTGGAGCGCGAGCGCGGCATCCCCGCAGGCATGGTTGAAATGACAGACCGGGTAAGGCTTGATGGCCACACTGGCAGACTCCCAGTGCTCGCCGAGCGATGCCAGCATGTCGTCGCCGCAGCCCGGCCAGCGTTCGCCCAGATAGGTGCTGAACAATCCGAAGCGCCCCTCGAAAGCCTCGCGAGGGGCCTCGAAGCCGTGACCGGCCAGCGAGGCGGCAGTGATGCCGCTGGCAGCGGCCCAGCCTGGATGCAGTCGCTTGGTCCAGGTGCCGTCGGCCAGGAACTCCATGCTGCCACTCGCCATGCTGAGTGCGATGCCCTGCCCCGCAACCAGGTGTTCGATGGACTGTCCTTGCAGATAACCGGCGGCAAGCGCCGCGCCGAACACCCCGACCACGCCGGTGGGATGGAAACCGGCCTTCTGCCACCAGCCACCGGCGTGCATGCCGATCCGCGCGTCCGTCTCGACGGCAAGCAGGTAGGCAGCCAGCGCCCGGTCGCCGTGGCAACCGCGACGCATGCCCTCGGCCAGTACCACGGGCAGGGCGCTGGCCGTGGCGTGAACCACGCTGGGGGGATGGGTGTCGTCGTAGTCCAGCCCGTGGATGAGCACGCCATTCAGCAGCGCGGCGTCGCGCAGGGGCAAGCGCCCACGGCGACCGATGACGACATGATCACCGGAACCGGCAAGGTCTTCGACACCTGCCGCCGTGCGCGCGGCGAACTCGAAGCTGTTCGAAGCGAAG
The DNA here is from genome assembly GCA_046074905.1 of Gammaproteobacteria bacterium. Taxonomy (GTDB): domain Bacteria; phylum Pseudomonadota; class Gammaproteobacteria; order Steroidobacterales; family Steroidobacteraceae; genus CAIOHZ01. The sequence goes on along the minus strand of JBJTPC010000467.1, from coordinate 2,644 downwards.
GCAATCCCGATCGCGTCCAGCACGCAAAGCTTGGCCTGCTGCACCACCGCGGGGGGAACGTCCGCCAGGGTGAAGCTGGCGGCGTACGCCGCCAGACGTCGGGACAGCGGGGGTGACTGCGGGCTCGAATCGGCGGCGAAGGATTCGTTCACGGCCATGCCTCGGTGGGAAACCTTTCCCGCGAGCATAGCGCAAATGTCCGGACATTAAACCCTTTTCAAACACCCGGCCCGACCGCCGCGGCAGCCAACACCCGACGCGCCTTCTCCACCACCGGGTAGTCGATGAACTCGCCATCGACGCGCAGGGAAGCGATGCCCTCCGCTTCGGCGGCAGCGAACGCCTCGATGATGCGCCGGGCGCGCGCCACCTCCGCGGCGGTGGGTGCAAACGCCTCATGGCACAGGGGAACCTGGTCGGGATGGATCAGCAGCTTGCCGTGCAGCCCGAACTGCCTGGCACGCGCCGACGAGGCACGGAATCGCTCGGGTTCCTTCACCTGGACAGTCACGGTATCGACCGGAGGCGCGAGCCCGGCGGCCCGCGAGACGTGTACCAGACGCGCGCGCAGGTAATCGAACTCCTGCTCGCCTGCCGTCCACTGCAGGCCGAGATCCAGCGAATAGTCGGCCCCGCCGAAAGCCAGCCGCCGGACCCGGGGACTTGCGCCGGCGATCGCCTCGAGCGCCCGCTCCCCGCGCGCCGTCTCGATGATGGGCAGCAGGCAAAGACCACCGGCGGCAAGACCACGCTCGCGCTCCAGTTGCGTCAACACCCAATCGAGTGCCTGGAGTGCGGCGGCGTCTTCCGCCTTGGGCACCATCAACCCATCCAGTCCGGGACCCACCACTGCATGAAGATCACCCCAGCACCAAACGGTCTCCGGGGCATTGACCCGGACAAAGCCGAGGCAAGCCCGCGGCGCCTGCAGCGCACGGACCACCGCATCACGTGCCGCGATCTTCTCGTCCACGGCCACGGCATCCTCGAGGTCGAGAATCGCCACCTCCGCCCCGCTCTGGAACACCTTGGCCGCACGGCGTTCGTGGTTGCCGGGTGCGAACAGGAAACTCCGGGCCTGCCGGTAATCAAGGCTCATGGGATGCTCCTCAAGTTGTCCAGGACCCGGTACCGCCGCTGCCGGATTGCCAACCACGCCGCAACTGGATCGAGTAGGTGTACCGCTCCGCGGGGTGCTCCGAAACGCTGACCTCGAACACCTTGCGGTCCTCGCCGCAGTAGCGTCGGATGACCTGCAGGGAGGGTGAACCGGGCGGCACTTCGAGGACAGCGGCAAGCGCCTCGGGCACCAGCCCTGCCCGGATCTCGACCTTCACGTCGGCCACGCGGTGACCGAACTCGCGCTCGATCAGCTCGTAGACGGGCTGCGCGCGGCGCCCCATGAACTCGGCGATGCCGGCAAACTCCGGCAGGACGTAGAGATCCACATGGCAGATCGGCAGATGGCTCTGGCGGATCCGGCGCACCGCGCGGATACGCACCCACTGCGAACCGACGGGACAACCGATCATCCGGGCAAGGCGACGATTGGCCCGCACCGGCTCGACCTCCTGGACCACCAGACGGCTCTCCGCCGGATAGCGCAGGAGTTCCTCGGGTGAACGCACCGACTGCACGTAACTCTGCTGGGGCTCGCGGGCGCGGACCACCGTGCCGATCCCCTGGTGCCGGCCGATGAGACCCAGCCCCTCGAGGCGGCGCAGTGCCTCGCGGACCGTATGCCGACTGACGGCGAAGCGTTCGACCAATTCCAGCTCGCCCGGCAGGGTGGAACCCACGGCCAACTCGCCCGATTGCACCTCGGCAATCAGGGCCTCGGCCACCACTTCATACCGTTTTCGACCGGGTGCCGGCGACGGTCCTGCGGCGGTCGTTTTGCGTCTCGGCATGCCTACCCCCCGACTGGCTCTCCTTCCGTGCCCCCGGCCTGCCGCGGGCTGGACTGCCGTTGACTGGCCCGGGGGCAGCGCCTAGTATGCCATGAGCGCCAAATGTACGGACATTTGGTCCATTACCCGGTCCCGTGCCGTCGACCCTGGATGGCAGTGCGGACCCTCCCCGGAGAGCCCCATGGTGCAGAACGTGAAGGAAGTCGGACCGCAGCGCTATCGCGAGACTTTCGGCCGGTATTACGAGGACTTCGTTGTCGGGGACGTGTACGAGCACCGCCCGGGGCGGACCATCACCGAAACCGACAACACCTGGTTCACGCTGCTGACGATGAACACGCACCCACTGCACTTCGACACCGAGTATGCGAAGGCCAGCGAGTTCGGCAAACCGCTCGTGTGCAGTCCGCTGACGGTGGCAATCCTTGTCGGCATGAGCGTCACGGACGTCAGCCAGAAGGCCATCGCCAATCTGGGCTGGAAGGAAATCCGCATGCCTGCCCCGGTCTTCGCCGGTGACACGCTGTACGGGGAAAGCCAGGTCCTCGACAAGCGCGAGAGCTCCAAGCGCCCCGGGGCCGGCATCGTCACGGTCAGCACGACCGGCCGCAACCAGCACGGCACCGTGGTCTGCACCTTCGAGCGAACCATCCTCGTGGCCAAGCGTGGCCACAGCGTCGAAGACCGCATCGGCTACTGATCGCCCATCGAGGGACAGCGCATGAACACCATCG
>JBJTPC010000466.1:0-3602 GCA_046074905.1 Gammaproteobacteria bacterium | reverse complement strand
GCGAAGGTGCCGCGCATCATTACCTCGTGGTTGCCGCGACGAGCGCCGTACGAATTGAAATCCGCCGGCGCCACGCCGAGCGACTGCAGGTAGCGCGCCGCCGGGCTGGTCTTCGAGATGTTGCCGGCCGGGGAGATGTGGTCCGTGGTGACGGAGTCGCCGAGGACGGCCAGCGCGCGGGCTCCGACAATCTCCGCCACGGGAGCGGGCGTCATCGTCATGCCGTCGAAGTACGGCGGGTTGCGCACGTAGGTGCTCTTGTCATCCCACGAGTAGCTGTTGCCTTCGGCAACCGCAATCGAGTTCCATGCGGCGTCGCCGGCGAAGACGCTCGAGTAGCTCTTCTTGAACATGGCGGAGTCGACGCAGCCGGCGACGGCCGCTGCCACCTCTTCCGGCGTCGGCCAGATGTCCTTGAGGTAGACCGGCTCGCCGTCGCTGCCGGTGCCGACCGGCTCCGTGGTGATGTCCTTGTCCATGGTGCCGGCAAGGGCATAGGCCACGACCAGGGGCGGTGACGCCAGGAAGTTCATCTTCACTTCGGCATGGACCCGCCCTTCGAAGTTGCGGTTGCCGGAAAGCACGGAGGTGGCAACCACATCGCCCGATTTAACCGCCTCGGAGATTTCCGGCTTCAGCGGGCCGCTGTTGCCGATGCAGGTGGTGCAGCCATAGCCGACGGTGAAAAATCCGACCTTCTCGAGCTCGGCGAGCAGACCCGCCTTCGTGAGGTAGTCCGTGACCACGCGAGAGCCCGGCGCCAGGCTCGTCTTTACCCACGGTTGTGCCTTGAGGCCGCGCGCGGCGGCTTTCTGCGCGAGCAACCCTGCCGCGACCAGTACGCTGGGATTCGACGTGTTGGTGCAGCTGGTGATGGCGGCAATCAGCACCGCACCGTCCTTCACGGTAAAGGACTCGCCGCCGACGGTCGCGGTACCCTCGCCGGTGGCACCCGGGTTCTTCTGGGTTCGCTCCGCCGCCATCTTCTCCAGCGTGGCCCGGTAGACGTTCTTCGCGTTCGACAGCAGGACGCGGTCCTGCGGGCGCTTCGGACCGGCCAGCGAGGGGACCACGGTTCCGAGGTCCAGCTCCAGGACGTCCGTGTAGTCCGCCGCCGGCGCCCCGTCGACGCGCCACAGGCCCTGGTGCTTCGCGTAGGCCTCCACGAGGTCGATCTGCTCCTGGCTGCGGCCCGTCAGCGCGAGGTACTTCAGGGTCTCGTCGTCGATCGGGAAGATGCCGCAGGTGCTGCCGAACTCGGGCGCCATGTTGGCGATGGTCGAGCGGTCCGCCAGCGGCAGACCCTTCAGGCCGTCGCCGAAGAACTCGACGAACTTGTCGACCACGCCCTTCTTGCGGAGCATTTCCGTGATGGTGAGCACCAGGTCCGTCGCGGTGGCGCCGGCAGGCAGCGTTCCCGACAGGCGGAAGCCGATGACGTGCGGAATGAGCATGGTGACGGGCTGACCGAGCATGGCGGCCTCCGCCTCGATGCCGCCGACGCCCCAGCCAAGCACGCCCAGGCCATTGACCATCGTCGTGTGGGAGTCGGTGCCGACCAGCGTGTCCGGGTAGGCGTTGCCGGCGCCGTCCGCGAACACGACGCGCGCGAGATGCTCGACGTTGACCTGATGGACGATACCGGTGTTTGGCGGGACCACCTTGAAGTTGTTGAAGGCCGTCTGGCCCCAGCGGAGGAACGCGTAGCGCTCGCCGTTGCGTGCGTACTCGATCCCCACGTTGTCTGCCAGGGCGGAGGCGGTGCCATAGGCATCCACCTGGACGGAGTGGTCGATCACCAGCTCGGCCGGCGCAAGCGGATTGACGCGCTTGGCATCACCACCGAGCTTGACGACCGCATCCCGCATCGCGGCGAGGTCAACCACGCAGGGCACCCCGGTGAAGTCCTGCATGATGACGCGCGCGGGCGTGAAGGCAATCTCGTGGGAAGGCGCAGCCTTCGCGTCCCAGCTCAGCAGGGCATCGACATCGGCGCGCGTGACATTGATGCCATCCTCGAAGCGCAGCAGGTTCTCGAGCAGGATCTTCAGCGAGAACGGCAGCCGGGACAGTTTGTCCGCCGGCAGGCTCTGCAGGCTGTGAATGGAGTAGTCCTTCGCGCCGACCTGCAACGTGGTGCGCGAGTTCGAGATTGCCGACATGAAACCTCCGCGGGAGATGGCTCGCCGCCGGGGCCCATCCCGGCCAGCCAAGCCCCGGAATTGTACCGCTTTTTGCAGTGCAATGTGAGACCCGCAGGGGGCCGTCGTGGGGGCCTAGGCGGGCATGCACCCACGCACGACGCCACCGCCGAGACAACGATTTCCGGAGTAGAAAACCGCCCATTGACCGGGCGTGACCGCCCGCAGCGGCGTCGGCAGCCCTACCACGAGCCCGCCGTCGTCCATTGCATACTCCCAGCGACAGGGCACGTCCGCGGCGCGGTGACGGATCCGTACCGTGAGCGCCTCACCGCGGCCCGGTGGCGGACCGATCCAGCGGGGAGTGCTGCAGCGGAAAGCGCCGGTCAGCAGGGCAGGGTGCTCGTGTCCCTGCACCACCGTCAGGACATTTCGCTGCACGTCCTTGGCAGCCACGAACCACGCGCCTTCGGCGATGCCCCGCTGCCCCCCCAGACCGAGTCCATGCCGCTGGCCCAGCGTGTAGTAGGCCACACCGCGGTGTTGGCCGATGACCCGACCGTTCTCGTCTTCTATGGGCCCGGGACGGGCCGGAAGATATCGCGCCAGAAACTCCCGGAACGGACGTTCACCGATGAAACAGATGCCGGTGCTGTCCTTGCGCGCGTGGACCGGCAAACCGACCCGACGCGCCAATGCACGGACCTCGGGTTTCGGCAGGTCGGCCAGCGGAAACAGGGTCTGCTGCAGGCGCCCTGCGGGGACATCGCAGAGGAAGTAGGTCTGGTCCTTGTCCGCATCCCGGGCACGCAGCAGCAGGCCGTCGCGGGTCGCCGCATAGTGGCCAGTCGCCACGTGCGTGGCGCCCAGTCGCAGCGCATGATCGAAGCAGGCGCCGAACTTTACTTCCCGGTTGCAGAGCACGTCCGGATTCGGCGTGTAACCTGCGGCATGGTCCTCGAGGAACCGTGCAAACACCCGGTCACGATACTCGGCCGAAAAGTTCACGGTATGCAGGGGGAGCTGCAACTCGTCGGCGACGCGTCTGGCATCCTGCAAGTCGGCCGATGCCGTGCAGTAACCGTCATCGTCCTCCCAGTTGGTCATGTGGAAAGCCTCCACACGCCACCCCGCCTCGCGCAGGCGCCAGGCCGCGACGGCGGAGTCGACGCCGCCGGACAGCCCGACCAACACCAGCGGGACACGGTTGGCGGTGGTCATGCATCGGCTCTCAGGCGGGGCGCTCGCGCAGGGTACGGACGAGGTCGAGCGGCAGTCGCTTGCCCGCCAGATAGTCGTCGATGCAATCGACTACCAGTCGGCTGCGCAAGGCCGGATTGCCTTGGCCGACGAGGGCGCGTACTTCCTCGGCAGACAGCCAGTGGGTCCCGAGGATGTCCGGGTCACGCGGCTGTGCCGGCCCGGAATCGACTCGGCCGCAAAACGTGACGCGGAAGTAGG
>JBJTPC010000465.1:0-10094 GCA_046074905.1 Gammaproteobacteria bacterium | reverse complement strand
CAGCGCCTCGCCGCGGAACACCTGGGTCAATAGCAGCGCCATTGCCTGTGGCGTCGCCGTGTCCTGGGGGTCACTGTCGAACTGCGGGTTCGGCCGCGCCGCAGCTGCCGCCAGTTCCGGCCGGCCCTGCAGTATCCCGGCAAGACTGTCGCCGCCGGTTGCAGTCGGCAGACCGAGGAACTCGCGAATCAACTGATCCGTATCGCGGTCGACACGCAGGTCGACCACGCCCTGCTGCCGTACCCAGGCAGTGACCGCCGCCGGCCCACCGGCAAGTTCCATCAGCAAGTCGGTCGCCGTGTTGTCGCTCTCGGTGAGCATCACCTCCAGCAGATTGTGGAGCGAGAGCATCACACCGGGATGCGCGAAACGCTCCGCGATCACTTCCGAAGGAACACGGTGTCTCGGCTCGACCGGCACCCACTGGTCGAGACGGAAACGACCGGCGTCGACCCCCGCCAGGATGGCGCCGGCGATGGCCACCTTGTAGGTACTGGCCAGCGGATAGCGCTGGTCGGCGTTGAACAGGACTCTCGGGCCGCGGCCATCGAGTCGCCATGCAGCCACTCCCACGACGCCGCTCACGGACTGCGCGATGCCTGCGAGGTCCTGCTGCAGGGCGGCGCTGGAAACCGCGGGCACTGATGGCGTGGTGCTCTCGGCGACGAGAGGCCGCCCGGCAGCCTCGACGGGTGTACCCGCCAGGGACATGCAGGCCAGACACCCCAGCCAGCCCAGCGGCATCGCCAAGCGAACCTTCCGACCTGTTCTCCTGTCCTGGATTCCCATCATTTGCTCCTTCCCCAGCTTGACGTGGTCGAGGTGGCAAGCCTTGCCGCGCATCCGCTCCCCACGGACATTGACAGTTTCCAGATCAGAAATATACTGTCTTTTCTGGAAATGTACTGGACGCCGGGGCGTCAAGCCGGCGATTCCGGCGGTCACCTCCCCGGTGCGGATTGAACGCAACGTCGACCGCGGCCGACCAGACAACAGGGGATCCCCGAATGAAATCCACCGACCACCTTCCCGGACGGCACGTGCTCAGCCGCCGCACGGCGCTGCAACTCGCCATGGCGGCGGCCGCAGGCACGATGCTGCCTGCAACCTTTGCCTCCCCCCGGAAGAAAGCCGCTGCCGCGCGACCTTTCGAGCAGATCGACGGGCTGGCCGCTGCGCTGATCGGGGACGGCATCACGCCGGGAGTCTCGTTGGCAGTAATGCGGGCGGGAACCCTCCTCCATGCCAAGGGCTACGGGTCGGCAAACCTGGAAACCCGTACGCCCGTGACCCCGGAAACGGTGTTCCGGGTGGGCTCGGTGAGCAAGCAATTCATCGCTGCCGCGATCGCCCTGCTTGCCGAGGACGGAAAGCTGGGCTACGACGACCCACTCTCCCGCTATCTGCCGCTGTTTCCGCGCGCCGGGGACATCACGCTGCGGCAGATGGTCACGCACACCTCCGGTCTCGGCAACTACACCGAAACGCAGCCGCGTGCGGCGTTCTTCCGGCAGGCCCGGACGGACTACAACGACGCCGAGCTGCTGGCCGCCATGGCCAACACCACACCCCTGTTCAAGTCGGAACCGGGCACTGCCTGGGCGTACTCGAACACCGCGTATGTCCTGCTGGGCCTGGTGGTGCAGGTGGTCGCGGGAGAACCCTACGGGGCCTTCCTGCGGCGCCGCCTGTTCGAGCCCGCCGGCATGACCCAAACCGCCGTCGACGACGCCGCTGACGTGGTGGCGCACCGCGCGAGCGGATACTCCGCCAAGCCGACCTCGCAACCCGGCGTGGCCGGCGGCGTCCGCAATGCGGAATACATCTCCATGAGCTATCCGGGTGCTGCCGGGGCGATGCGGGCCAGCGCCTCCGACCTCTGCCGGTGGCATGCGGCGCTGCTCGGTGGCCGGATCGTCAAACCGGAGACGTTGGCCGTGATGCTGACCCCCGCCCGGCTGAAGAACGGTGAACTGCCCCCGATGCCGCTGCCACCGGATGCCCCGCAAGACTCCAAGCCGCAGCCGCTCAAGTATGGCTTCGGCGTATTCCTCGGCGATGCCGAAGGCCGTGGCTATGTCGAGCATGACGGTGGCATCTTCGGCTTCGTCTCGCTGCTGCGCACTTTCCAGGCCGAGCAGGTCACCGTCGCCGTGCTCGTCAACTACGACGGGTTCGACTCTCCCGCAAAACTGCAGCGCATCCACGGTTTGCGCGATGCTGCCGCGCGTACCGCCATGACCGCCGGCTGAGGCCGGAAAGGAACGAGCATGAATGCCTCGACCCATGACAGCCAACGACGCCGGATCCTGTCGGGAGCCTTCGCGGGGGCTACCGCGCTGTTTGCCGCTCCCCTTGGCTGGGCGCTGGGCGCGGGCTACTCGAAGAGAGCCATCTCGATCGTCGAGAACGCCGGCGCAATCGACATGCTGGGGTTGGTCACCATCAATGACCTCGAGTGGGAGCGCTGGAACTCGGCCGAGGGCATGACGGCCGCCGAACGCCAGCGCTTTCTCGACTGTGGCCTCAAGGTCTTCCATCACTCCTTCGGGATCGGTGGACCCAATGTCCATAACGATGCCCTCGTCTACTTTGCAGGGCTGAATGCCTTCATCGCGCGATACTCCGACACCTTCACCCGCGTGAGCCGTTGGCGCGATCTCGAGGCACTGGTGCGGTCGCCGAAGATCGGCGTCATCCCGGGACTGCAGAACTCCGAACATTTCCGCACGCCGGACGATGTGAAGCTGTTCTACGCGCTCGGGCAGCGGGTCTCCCAGCTCACCTACAATGCCCAGAATGAACTGGGCTGCGGCGCGACGGAGCGTCGTGACTGTGGCATCACCGATTTCGGGGTCGCCATCATCCAGAAGATGAACGAGGTGGGCATGCTCGTCGATGTCTCGCACTGCGGCGACCTGACGACCCTGGATGCCTTCGAGCTTTCCCGCAAACCGGTGGCCATCACGCACTCGAACTGTCGTGCGCTCGTCAACCATCCGCGCTGCAAGACCGACGAGGCCATCCGCCGCATGGCGGCGAACGGCGGGGTGATGGGCATCACCGGCGTCCGGATGTTCGTGCGCTCCACGGAACCGACCACCATCGAACATCTGGTGGACCACATCGACCATGTCGCGAAGCTGGTGGGTGTGGAACACGTCGGTGTCGGCTCCGACTGCGATCTCAGCGGCTACGATGCCCTGCCGGCGGCGCAGGACCAGGCACTTCGCGCATCATACAAGTCGAGCTACGCCTTCCGCGAACAGCTGGACATCGAGGCGTTCGGCCACCCGCGCAAGATCTTCGACCTGACCGAGGCCTTGCTGCGTCGCGGCTACGGGGATGCCGATATCGTCGGCATCCTCGGCGGCAATTTCCGCCGGATGTTCAAGCAAGTCTGGGAGTTCTGAAAATGCGCCAGCGCCCCTGCCGGATCCTGTCTGCCGTCCTGCTGCTCGTGTCGGCCGGCATTGTCACGGAAGCGACGGCCGCCCCGGATGCAGGCATCCGCCCCGGCGATATCGACCGCATCGTCGAGCGCACGATGGCAGCGTATCCGGTCCCGGGCATCGCGGTCGGGGTGGTGAAAGACGGCAAGCTCGTCTATGCACGGGGGTTCGGTATCCGCTCGCAGGGCCAGCCGGAGCGCGTCGATGCGGACACGCTGTTCGGAATCGGGTCGAACACCAAGGCCTTCACCGCTGCGGCACTCGCCCTGCTGGTGGATGAGGGCAAGCTGAAGTGGGATGACCGCGTGATCGACTGGCTGCCGGACTTCAGGCTGCACGACGCATGGGTCACCCGCGAATTCACCATCCGTGACCTGCTGACCCACCGCAGCGGACTCGGACTCGGCGCAGGCGACCTGATGTTCGTGCCGAAGACCGATTTCACGCGGACCGAGATCATTCGCGCAATGCGCCACCTGAAGCCGGTCTCGAGCTTCCGCAGCGAGTATGCCTACGACAACCTGATGTACGCCGTCGCCGGCGAGTTGGTCACGGTGGCCAGCGGTGTTTCCTGGGAGGCGTTCATCACCGACCGGATCCTCCGACCGCTCGGCATGGAGGGATGTGCCGCAGCACCGTCCCTCGTGAAGGTTGCGAACCAGGCCTCGCCCCATGTACCCGTCGATGGCAAGCTGCAGATCGTCCCCCTGCTGGAAATCGATGCCGTCAACCCGGCGGGCAGCATCGTCTGCAGCGTGAACGGCATGTCACGCTGGATTGCCACCCAACTGGCCGAAGGCGCCATCCCCGCACCGGGAACCGGCCGTCTCTACAGCGCCGAGCGGGCACGGGAGATGTGGTCGCCGCAGACCCTGCTCCCCACCGGCGGCGCCGTGCAGCGCCTGACCCGCACCCACTTCAGCGCCTATGGGCTGGGCTGGGGACTGGAGGACTACCAGGGCTACAAGCGGGTCTCGCACAATGGAGGTCTGCCGGGGATGGTCACGCACGTCGGGATGATTCCGGAGTTGGGCGTCGGCGTCGTCGTGCTCACCAACCAGCAGGAATCCGCACCCATCGCTGCCATCCCGCGGCAGATTCTCGATGCCTATGCGGGTGCACCCCGCCGCGACTGGCTCGCGATCATGCAGGAGCAACTGCAGGCGCGGGCAGCACGTCTGGCCGAAGCCTCCGCCAAGCGAGCGCCGCTGCGCAGCCTGCAGCCGATCGATCCGGCGACCCTTCCCGCCTATGCCGGGCGCTACGTCGATGCCTGGCGTGGCGAGGCAACCATCACGCACGAGGCTGGAGGACTGGTACTGAAGTTCTCGCGGACCGATGGATTGGTCGGCCCCCTCGAGCCGGTAGCCCCGGGGCTGTTCATCGCCCGCTGGCGCGACCGGACCCTGGATGCGGACGCCTATGTGCGCTTCGCGGAGGACTTCAGCGGCCAGGTGACCGGCTTCAAAATGCAGGCCGTCTCCGACGCTACCGATTTCAGCTACGACTTCGCCGACCTGGACTTCAAGCGCTTGCCGTAACGGCCGCCCGCCTCGGCAGCCACTCCCGCCGAAGCGGCATCAGGGTGGCCGGTCACGGCCGGCTGACCAACGCGGCAGCGTGACGTCCGACCACAGGGAGAACCCGCGCAGTGCTGCCGTGAACACGGCAGCACTGACCAGGGCCATCCAGTCGGGCAGGCCCAGCACCCGCGCGCCGACCAGCACCCAGCCACCGAGGAATGCACAAATCGCATAAGGACGATGGTCGTGGAAGGCACTCGGAATCTCGTTGCAGACAATGTCGCGCAGCACGCCCCCGAATACGGCCGTCACCACTCCCATCAGCACCGCCACGATCGCCGGCACCTCGCCCTGCAGGGCAATCTGGGTTCCGCTGGCCGTGAACAACCCGAGACCGGCGGCATCCGGCCACTGCATGGCACGCTCGGTGGGGGCAAAATGCCGTGCTCGCATGAAGAACATCGCCACCACGCAGAGCGCCAGCAGTCCCCACAACCACCCCGCGTGCTCCACCCAGAAGAAGGGACGCCGGTCGAGCAGGATGTCGCGCAAGGTACCGCCACCGAAAGCCGCCAGGCCCGCAACGATGCATACGCCCACGGCATCGAGGCGCTTGCGTGCCGCCGCCAGCAACCCCGAGAGCGCGAAAGCGATGGTCGCCGCGGACTCGACGAGGGTCAGGACGAGGGTGAGCGGTGCAGGCGAGGATTCGATCATGCGGCTGGAGGAATCAGGACGAACTTGCCGACGTGGCGCTTCTCGAGGAACTTGCGCTGCGCCTCGGCGATGCGGTCCATGGGAAACGTGGCAGCGACCAGCGGCCGGAGTTCGCCTCGCTCGATGTAACCGACCAGATTGGGGAAAACCGGCTCATCCCAGGCCGTGCAACCTACCAGGGTGATGTCCTTCAGGTAGAAGGTGCGCATGTCGAGCGAGACGATCGGTCCTCCGATAGCACCGGATGAGGTGTACCGTCCGCCACGCCGCAGCACCTTGAGCATTGCCGCGAAGTGGGGACCGGCGACATTGTCGACCACGAGATCCACGGATTCCTCGCCGAGCAAGGCGACGACATCGTCGTGGCGATCAATCACCCGCTCGGCACCAAGGCCCAGCACCTGATCGGCCTTCGACGCCGCAACGATGGCCGTCACACGGGCGCCGCGTCGTTTGGCGAGTTGCACTGCTGCCGACCCGACACCGCCGGAGGCGCCCGTCACCAGCACATGCTCGCCAGCCGCCGCACGGGACCGATGCAGCATGTTCTCCGCCGTGGCATAGGCGCACGGGATGGTGGCAAGTTCGATGTCAGTCCAGTTGCACCGGACCTCGAATACTTCCGTGGCGGGCACCTTGACGTACTCGGCAAAGGCGCCGTCGAAGTCGGAACCCATCCAGCGGTTTTCCATCGAGCCGAACCCATGAGGACGCATGCAGGAGCGAACGATGACGCGCCGACCGAGGAGTCCGGGATCAACCTCCGGTGCGACCTCGACCACCCGCCCGCAACAGTCCGTGCCCTGAATGAACGGAAAGGGCGTGGCCTCGTTCCAGCCACCGTCGATCTTGTGGGTGGGCCGCTCCTCTTCCGCGACTGCCGCCGCCTCCGTCGCCGCAGTCACCGATGCCGAGTACCAGCCGAGTCGCGTGTTGATTTCGGTATTGTTGACCCCTGCGGCAAGCACGCGGAGCAGCACCTCTCCGGGGCCCGGCTGGGGGACTGGCACATCGCACCAGACCAGACGGTCATAGCCGCCATTGCCGGTGGTGACCACCGCCTTCATCGTGGCAGATCTCCGCATGAACCACGGATACCTAGAGGGCTGTCAGCACGCGTCGCGCGATTTCCGCGAGGCGCTCAACCGTGATGGCGACCTCCTGGTCGGCCGAAGACTCGCTGACGGTGAGCCAGGTACGCGGCTCGTGATTGACGTTTACTGCCACCGCGGAGCGACGGTCGGAGCCCAGATTGACCCAGTAGGCTCCATCGCCCAAGCCGGGAAGATCCGTCGGCACCGCCTTCATCCCCAGCGACTGGAGGCCGGCTTTCATCTGTTCGACCGTACGCTGGGCGCCATCGCTGGGTGCCGTTGTCACGATGACCGTTACGGACATCATCTCTCGTACCGAAGCACCTGCCGAAGTATACGTACAGGAGGTGACAGCGTTCTCGCCCGTCTTGCCCGGCCGGTTGCGGGGAACCGGACCGCTGTTATCCTCGACGAAAGTTCGCCCATTGAAGACTTCCGCCAGGAGCCCCGGCGAAACCAGGCTACAGGCATCGGGAGTCCCTGGGACAGTTCCGGCAGCCTCGAGCACGCCTCCTCTGACGGCACCTCCGTCCGTGCCTTCGGGTGACGCCCCCCCACACGCAGCCACCACCAACAGTAGACCCAATGCGCAGATTCGGCGTGTCGACATGGCACGAGGTCCTCCGTGTTTTTCCGGAGCCTACCGCAGTTCCCGCAGGATTGCTCGCCCGCGCCCTGGAGAGTCGCCTGGCGCGACCTGACCCCGGTACTGATTGTCCGTCTCAGGCAGTCAATCCCGCCGGCGTAAGGCCGCCTGGAGAGAACTCCACGTGCTAGTCCCGGGTTCCCATGCCCTGCGGCAGGGCGGGAAAGAACACCGGCGCGCCCGCCCGCATCAGCCAGGCCTCGATGGACAGCAGGGCCACGTCTCCATGGCCGGGCAGAGGCAAGGCGCGGTAGCGCTGCATCAGCGTCACCATCGCGTCGAGTCGCGACTTGGGGTCGTATATCTCCAGCACCTGCACCAGGTCGCCAACGACCTGCTGACGATTCACCGCTGGACGTGGAGCGATGCCGCGCAGCCGACCATAGGCTGCCAGCTGGTCGTACACCGCCTCAAGTGCCGGACGCATGGTCTGGTACTGCGGCGCAAGGTTCGTACCGTCCTGCACGGTCCCCTGCTCCCAGGCATGCCACAGGAAGTGACTGCCCTGTGCGCAGGCGATCTTGCCGTAGTGGCTGTCGTAATTGCCCGAAGCCAGCCGGAAGAAATAGGAATTGTCAGTGCACAAGTGGTGCGAATACCGGTCCGCCAGCGAGTGCAGGAAAATGCCGGGTTTGGCGAAGCGCACGTCGTGGGGGTAGATGAAAGTCAACAGCGCCCGATCCTCCGCAGTGACGGTGGATCCATCCGCGCTATTCACCACCAACCGGCCGAGGTTCGACTGGAAGGGAATCTCCAGACGACTGACGCCGGCCGCGAAGAAACTGGCCGGACTATCGAGCACACGGCTCCGGTCTTCGCAAGGCGTGACTCGATTGCCGCCTCCGTTCGTCGCACGGCCAGGCAGTAGCAGTCCTGCCACGCAAGCATCCGGCCGTTGCTCGAACACCCAGGCCCGAAGATTGTTCAACAGTGGCTCATAGTTGGCGTTCGGGGCTGCGAGATAGTTCGCGGGATAGCCGATGGCAGGAGGCGGAGCGCCGTTCGGCGAGTACCGTGCATGCAAATGCAGCAGCATCCCGCCGGAAGCGTCATTGAACTTGTAGATGCCGTTCATCACGCGGGTGATGGCGAGGCAGCGGCGCGGCATCTTCGGGCCCCAGTTGGCGCGGCACTCGGCAATCTCGGCATCCGATATCATCTGCGCCCCGTTCTGGTCGAACGGGAAGTAATCCGACTGGTCCGTGGCCTCGTCGTAGATCATGACCTGATAGGCCTGCCACGGCGTGAAACCGAGCAACTGCGCCATGACATACGTGGAATCGGAGTGCAGCAGACTGCGTGCGCCGATGATTGCATTCCCGCCAGTCAACCCGCTGAGGCTGTCACTCGTCGCAGCCACGCGGCAACCCACCGCTTGCGGGGCGTTCAGATTGCTGGTCCGACAGATCTGCTCCACACCGATGCAGTTGCGGATGGGCGCCTCACCCGAGGTGGGCGAGTTGTAACAAACATCGACGCCGAAGCCACTTGCCGGCAGCGGCGTGCCGGCGGCAACGAGCAACAGCAGTCCGCCGAGCAGGAGGACAACACGGGAATCGAGGAACATGGATTGCGCCTTGGAAAGATGGCGCAAGGAGGGATCGAATCGGCGCCGCTGTCGGGGACACTACGGCAATTCCGGCGGCAGCGCAAACATCCGACAGGAGGACTGCGGATACGCCATCTCGGCGGGCAAAACGAGCTCGACGCTGATTTCGCGTCGCCTTGTCCTTGAACCGCTGGCGCAGTGGCTGGACGTGCTTGGGCTTCATGGCGCGCGGCCACTCATCGGGCTGCGCCATCGACGCCAGGGAATTTCAGCGCTTCGATGTCGCCTGTGGCCGAAGCAACTTCAAAGCTGCCTCTGCTGCAGCCAACTCCTTTTTCCTTGCCGCTGCCGTCTTTGCGGCTGCATCCATGGCCGGCCTCAGCGCCGCCACTTCCGGGGCAACCTCCGCCAGCGCACCGAAATCGACCGTCAAAGTCTCGTAGCGGACGGAGGATCCTGATTCGCTGCGGTCCTGCGGAATGACGAACGTTGCGGAACCATCGAAGCGAGCACGTGCGTCGAGCGCATACTGCTGCTGGCCAATCAGATTGCGGGCCAACGGGATGCCATTGTCGGCCGCGAACTTTCGATCCTCGGGTGAATCGGCGAGGAAATCGATGGACATGACGGCATAGTCCTTTCTGGCCGAGCCCCGCGGCGCGATGGAATAACCCAGGTCGAAGCCGTTCGAGTCCTCCGCCTCGTCGCAACAGCGGAATGTCGCGGACTCCGGGAGCTCCACGCCACGTGAATACAGGCGCAGACGCCCGGAGAGACTACGCAAATGGTATTGCGAGCCATTGTAGACACGGGCGTCGTACTGCATGCCGAGTGTCCCGAGACGCAGCGTCACCTCAATCTTGTCGATCTCCGCCTGCTCGAGACGCTCCGCCGTCTTGGAGCGCGCGAGCGTCCAGGCGCCAGTTGCCGTGGCGGCAGCGATTTCCGCCGACTTGACTGCTTCCGTGGCAGTAGCCACGCGCTCCTCGGCCGTCCTCAGTGCAGCAGCCGATGCGCGCTGATGCTGCACAACGGACGTGGCGCCCCAGACCACCAGCCCCGCCGTTACCACGCCGAGGCCACCAGCGAGCAGGCGATTCGCGGAAATCCAGT
>JBJTPC010000464.1:0-4311 GCA_046074905.1 Gammaproteobacteria bacterium | reverse complement strand
CGTAAAGCGTCAGGGCCGCGAGGAACACGAGACCGACGGAGGTCAACTCGGCCAGGTGGCGCACCAGGCCGCCCTCGAGGTGCGCGAGGTTCCATACCAGCACCGCGCAGATGCCGACGACCCAGCCGAAGGGCGTGCCGTACTCCTTGACGATGACGCGGCGCAACTTGAACGTGCCGGAGGACAGCGTCGCCCCGAGACCCTGCAGCCGGGGCAGCCAGCGCGGGACGTCGCGGCAATAGGCATCGAACCCCGGGCCGAACTTGCCGCGCAGGAAGTCTTCCTCCGCGGCGATGATCGCCACGTACACGAACACGCCGAGGGCAGTCGCCAGCAGCCAGCAGCTCCAGGTATTCACGGCAAAGCCGACGCCCGAGAGGATAAGCACGTTGCCGACGTACATGGGATTGCGGGTGTGCGCGTAGATGCCCTCGGTGACGAGGTCCTCGGCATACACGCGCCGGTCCTTGCCGCCGCGGATGATGTAGCGGAAGCCGATGGTACCCGCACGCACGACCTGGCCGAGCAGCGCGATGCCGCCACCCACGAGCGCCGCGCACACCGGGTCCGCGTAAATGGGCTGCCCGGGCAGGAACACGAGCAGGAAGGGCACCGGGAACAGGAAGTTCCGCCAGTGGAACAGGAAATTGCCGATCCGGACGAGCATCACTTCACCGCCACCATGCCGCAGAAGTTGTACCACTTGAAGAACGTGTCGACGTAGCGGAAGCCGCTGCGCAGCAGCAGCTCGCGGTTTTCCAGCAGCTTGTAGGGGATGAGCACGTTCTCCAGCGCCTCGCGCTTCTGGCGGATCTCGAGCTCGCTGTAGCCCACGCGTGCCTTGTAGTCGTAGTAGTACTTGATGAACTGCCGGTTGAACAGCGAATCCTCGCCGAGCACCTTCTCCACGAGGATCAGGCAGCCGTTCTCGTTGAGGCCGGCCACGATGTCGCGGACCAGCTTCTCGCGATGCAGCGGCCGGATGAACTGCAGCGTGAGCACCAGGGAGACCAGGGAGGCGTTCTCGATCTCGGCGCCCTGGTTGAGGTCGGCCACGCGCAGCTCGAGCTCGTGGGGGAAACCCGCCGCCGTCATCTTCTGCCGGCACTTGTCGAGCATGTCCTGGCTGTCGTCGATGCCGATGAAGCGTGTGCCCTCAGGCGCGTGGGCACCGTAGAGCAGCATCGAGGTGCCGGTGGAGCAACCGAGGTCGTACACGTTCGTGCCGGACACCATGTAGTCGCCGGCCAGCTCCGCGCTCATCCGCTGGATCTCGGCGTAGAACGGCACCGAGCGCGACACCATGTCGTCGAACACGTTCGCCACTTCGCTGTTGAACTTGAAGTCGGCAATCGCCGGCTTTTCCTCGGCGAACACCTGGTCGCGCGGCACGCCATTCCCCTCGCTCATGTCTGCTTGCTCCTCGTCCGGGTCTGATGGTTCCGGCTGGTGGTCGGGTTCGGGTCTGGAAGTGCGGTGACGTTTCCCATGCACTGCACCGCGTTCAGGGCAGCAGCACGGTGGTGCCGCGGGTGCGGCGGGCCTCGAGATCCGCATGGGCGCGGGCCGCATCCACCAGCGGATAGCGCTGCCCGACATGCACCGACAGCACGCCGTCGGCCACCGCCGCGAAGGTCTCGCGGGCACCACGCCGCAGCTCCGCAGGCCGCGCGATGTAGTGGAACAGCGAGGGGCGCGTGAGGAACAGCGAGCCGCGCTTGGCCAGTTCGCTGGGCGCCAGGGGTGGTACGGGACCGGAGGCATTGCCGTAGGTCACCATCATGCCGAGCGGGCGCAGGCTGTCCAGCGAGGCCTCGAAGGTATCCCGGCCGACGCCGTCGTAGACGACATGGGCCCCGCCTCGGGTGGCCTCGCGCAGCCGCGGGGCCAGGGGCTCGCCGCCCTGCAGCAGCACCTCGTGGGCGCCATGGGCACGCACCAGCGCCACCTTGTCCGCCGAGCCGACCACGGCCACCACGTGGGCGCCGAGGGCGACCGCCCACTGCACCAGCATCAAGCCGACACCCCCTGCGGCCGCGTGCACCACGACCTCCTGGCCCTTCCGCACGGGAAACGTCCGGCGGAGCAGGTACCAGGCAGTGAGGCCCTTCAGCATCAGGCTGGCAGCGCGCTCGTCGTCGAGGGTCGACGGCAGCGGGACCAGCGCGCTGGCCGGGACGTTGCGGATCGAGGCATAGGCACCGGGACTGGCACTGACATACGCCGCGCGGTCACCGGCACGCAGGCCGCGCACCCCCGCGCCGACCGACTCCACGACCCCGGCGGCTTCGCGGCCGAGGGTGATCGGCAGGGGCGCCGGGTAGAGGCCGGTCCGGTCGTAGACGTCGATGTAGTTGAGACCGCAGGCGGTCTGGCGCAGGCGCACCTCGCCGGGGCCCGGCGGTGGCACCGGCAGCGTCTCGACCCGCAGGTTTTCGGGACCACCCGCCTGATAGAGGCGGATGGCGATGGCATCAAGGGCAGCAACCATGGCCCGCATGGTACTGCGCGGGCGGCCACGGCGACCAGCGCCGCGCAACGATTCGCTGCCGGGACGGGACGATCAGAGGGCCTGGTCGTCCGCCTCGCCGGTGCGGATGCGCAGCACGCGCTCGATGTCGGCGACGAAGATCTTGCCATCGCCTACCTTGCCCGTCTTGGCGGCACCGACGATGGCCTCGAGCACCTGGTCCAGGAGGTCGTCACGGACGGCCACCTCGACGCGGGTCTTGGGCACGAAGTCGACCACGTACTCCGCGCCGCGGTAGAGCTCGGTGTGGCCACGCTGGCGACCGAAGCCCTTGACCTCGGTCACGGTCATGCCGGAAATGCCGAGGTCCGAGAGAGCGGCCCGGACGTCGTCGAGCTTGAAGGGCTTGATGATGGCGGTGACGAGTTTCATGTGGATGTGAGCTCCCTAGCGATCCCGGTACGGCTGCCTGAGGGAATCTTTGCAGATTCCATGCCGTACGCGGATTTCCCCATGAATCAAGCACTTGAGGACCGGCTTCCGGGGATTGCGCACCAAGGCTGCCCAGTCCTTCACGGTACTCGCACCAGATTGGTGCGGCAAGGCGGGTGGGCCGCGAAGCAGTATCGGTTCCGCAGTGCATTACACTCGGTCGCATGAGTCCTTCCATCGTCATCATCGGCGCCGGTCATGCGGCCGCTCAGGCCATCGATTCCCTGCGGCGGGAGGGCTATGCCGGCGCCCTCACCCTGGTGGGCGACGAGCCCGCCCTTCCCTACCAGCGACCGCCGCTCAGCAAGAAGTACCTCGCCGGCGAGCTGCCGCTGGAACGGCTGTTCCTGACGCCCGAGTCGTTCTACGCGAATCACGGGGTCACCTTGCGCCTCGGCCAGCGCGCCACCGGGCTGGATCTGGCGGCCCGCCGGGTCACCCTCGCCGACGGCACGGCCCTGGACTACACGCAAGTGCTGCTGTGCCCGGGCAGCCGCCCGCGTCAGGTGACCGCCCCGGGCGCGGACCTCGCCGGCATCCATTACCTGCGCACGGCCGCAGACGTCGACGCCCTGCGCTCGCGCTTCCGACCGGGAGCGCGCACGGTGATCATCTGCGCCGGCTACATCGGGCTCGAGACCGCCGCCACCTGCCGCAAGGCAGGGCTCGAGGTGGATGTCCTCGAGATGGCGGACCGCCCCATGAACCGGGTGGTGGCGCCGGAGGTTTCGGCCTTCTTCGCGGACCAGCATGCGCGCGAGGGAGTCCGCCTCCATACCGGCACGATGGTGAGCGGCTTTGCCGGGGACGCCAACGGCGTACGCGAGGTGCACACGCTGGATGGCCGCGTCTTCCCTGCGGATCTCGTGGTCGCCGGTATCGGCGTGCTCCCCGAGACCGCGCTGGCCGAGAGCGCCGGCATCGCCTGCGAGAACGGCATCGCCGTCGATGAGCATTGCCGCACCTCCGACCCGAACGTGTTTGCCATCGGCGACTGCGTCAGCGCGCCCAACCTGCGCTACCGCCGCCGGGTACGCCTGGAGTCCGTGGACAACGCCTTCGAGCAGGCGAAGACGGCCGCCGCCAACATGGTCGGCCGCGAGGTGGTGCACGACAAGGTGCCGTGGTTCTGGTCCGACCAATACGACCTCAAGCTGCTCATCGTGGGCCTGAATTTCGACTACGACCAGGTGGTGGTCCGCGGAGACCCGCACAGCCGGAGCTTCGCCTGCGCCTACTTGCGCCACGGCGAGTTGCTGGCGGTCGATACGGTCAACAACGCCAAGGACTACAACACGCTCGTCGTGCTGCTCTCGTGTGTTTTCACCGTCAGTTTCATGATCACGCTG
>JBJTPC010000463.1:0-3967 GCA_046074905.1 Gammaproteobacteria bacterium | reverse complement strand
CCTCGCTGGCCGGCGCGCGGGCCGATGCGCTGGCGCGTACCGGCGAATTACTGATCAGTCGAGGCCAGCTGGAAGAGGGGGCCCGGTTCCTGAAGGCAGCCCTGGACGCGCGCGCGCAACTGCAAGCCGCCCGCGCCCGCGAGCAACTGGCCTACCTGAGCGCGCAACTCGATGCCGACCAGCGCGAGGGGGAAATCGCCCGGCTGAAGGCACAGCAGACGGCGGTCGAGGCGGAGGCCGCGCGTTCAGCCCTGCAGCGCGATGCTGCCATCGTGGTGGCGCTCCTGCTGATGCTCGGGGCCTTCGGTTGGTGGCGCTTGCGGCGGGTGGAGCGCCAGAGGACGCGACTGGCCGGTGCCGTGGTCTCGCATCGCGAAGCCCTCGAGGCCAGCACCACGCGTGCTGCGGAAATGGAGCGCGAACTCGAGCACAAGCGGCGGCTCGAAGCGCTGGGCCGGTTGACCGTCGGCGCTGCCAACGACCTGCAGTCCCTGTTGACGCAGATTCACGGGCATCTCTCCCTCGCGCGGGAGCTGCCGGCCGCCACCGAGAACCCGGCCTTGCGCAGGCACCTCGAGCGGGCGACCCAGAATGCCGACACCGCCGAACGACTGGCCGGGCAGCTGCTGGCCTTCGGCCGGCGACAGAATCTCCGGCCCGAGCGGATCGCCCCGGCCGAGTTCCTCGACTCCCATCGGCAGTTGCTCGAGCAGGCGGCAGGACCCGGGGTGCGGTTCGAGGTGGCTACCGGGGCGGAACTGCCGATGGTGCTGGTGGATGCCGCCGGCTTGACGGCAACACTGGTCAATCTGCTGGCGAATTCCCGGTGGGCTGTCGCGCAGCGCCCCGGTGCCGGGCAGGTGACCATCCGGACCGCAACACGGAGCCTGGCGGAGGGCGACGCTGCCGCCCCCCTGCTGCCCGCCGGCACGTACCTCGCCCTGGCGGTCGAGGATGATGGCTGTGGCATGACCGCGGAAGTGCTCGCCCGGGCCGCCGAGCCATTCTTCACCACCCGAGACCGGGGCGAAGGCAGTGGCCTCGGTCTGAGCATGGTGCAGGCTTTTGCCCGCCAAGCCGGGGGTGAACTACTGCTGGACAGTCATCCGGGGCGGGGGACGACCGCCACCCTGCTGCTCCCCGCAGCAGCCTGAGCCGGCCTCCGCGTCGGGCGGATTCCGCAGGTTTCCCTCGTCGGTCGGCGCTCGGTGCTCCGAAACCGGCTGTCCAGCATCAGTTCCGGCAATTCTTTTTCGGAACTTGTACAAAAACTGTATGTCCATGGTAGCGTACGTCCTCAAGAAGGAAGGTGCGACATGGCCCAGTTGGACAAGTCTTCTGCAACCGCCACCCCCGGCGAGTCCATCCTGCGCCGGATTGCCGTCGGCGATGCCGCCGCTGTACAGGAATTGGTGAGCACCCACGGGGGCCTGGTGCGCTCGTTGGCGCGCCGGCTGTCACCCGTTCCGGCCGATGCCGAGGACGCCATGCAGGAGATCCTGCTCGATGTGTGGAAGTGCGCCGGGCGCTTCGATGCCACGCAGGGCAGCGAGAAGGTGTTCATCGCCACCATCGCACGCCGCCGGCTGATCGACCGCCTGCGCCGCAACCGCCATCAGTTCAGCCATGACGACCTCGACGCCCTCGAGGACATCGAACGCGCCACGCCCGGCGATGCTGGAGAGCGCGCCGTCGAAGCCGAACGCGCCGCCGCCGCCATCAACACGCTGCGGCCCCTGCAGCGGCAGATCATCGAACTGTGCGTGGTGGATGGCCTCTCGCAGCTCGAGATTGCCGAACGCCTGAGCCTCCCGCTCGGTACCGTGAAGACGCTGATGCGGCGCGGCTTCATCAGCGCGCGGCAGCATCTCGGGGTGGGTACCGCAGCCGAGGCTTGCGCCTGACGGATTGTCTGCAGCCCGGGCATGGCTGCCTGGGCCCCGTTGCTCGCCCTGCCCCTGCCACCTGCCCGGCGGGCAGGTACACTCCCTCCATGCTTGAAGCAGCACTGAAGTGGCTCATCGCCTATCTGGCCGGCTCGCTGATGGGCGCGCTGTTGGTCGGTCGCCTGAAGGGCGTGGACATCCGCGAGCTGGGCAGCGGCAATGCCGGCGGCACCAATGCGCTGCGGACGCAGGGCAAGGCGTTCGCGCTCGGCGTCGTCGTCATCGATGTGGCCAAGGGGTGGTTTGCGGCCGGCGTGTTGCCGGGCCTGGCCCTGCCGTGGCTGGCGGCCATCGACCCGAACTACGCCGCTTCGCCCGACACCATCCCCGTTGAATGGCTCGCGGCCGGCTGCGCCGCGGCGGCCGTGGTGGGGCACGTGTTCCCGGTGTGGTACGACTTCCGGGGCGGCAAGGGCGCGGCCACCGTGATCGGCGCGCTGCTGGGCCTGGCGCCCACGCTGGTGCTGCCCGCGCTCGGCGTGTGGCTGGTGATGGCCTGCCTGACGGGCTACGTGGGCCTGAGCACCACCGTCGCCATGGCCACGCTGCCGTTCCTGGCGGCATACACCGGCAAGCCGACGGCGACGCTGGTGCTGGTGAGTGCGCTTGCCGTGTTCGTGGCCTGGGCGCACCGCAGCAACTTCGCGCGCATGCGCGCAGGTACCGAGAATCGCGCACGGAAGATCTGGTTGCTGGGGCGACTGAAGTCGGGCGCGGCATCTGCCTCGGACTCGACGCCGTCCCACCCGTCGTCCGATTCTTCGGCGAACCGTTAAGGCCATGGCCGTCGACGGCGTCCAGCGACGCCTGGCCTTGGTGCAGGCGCTGGCAGACGGCGCCTGGCACAGCGGCGAGACCATTGCCGAAGCCATGGGCGTTTCGCGCACGGCCGTGTGGAAGCACGCCGCGCACCTGCCGGACTGGGGCCTTGAACTCGAAAGCGCCGCCGGCCAGGGCTATCGGTTGCGGGGTGCCCTTTCGCTGCTGAACGAGGCGGAGCTCCGCGCGGCGCTGCCGCCCGCCACGCGGGCGGAGCTGCGCGAACTGCAGATTGCGGCCGAACTGCCGTCCACCAACGCGGCCCTGCTGGAACGCACCCCCGCCACCCTGCCACCGGGGCAATTCGACTTGTGCCTGGCGGAATTCCAGACGGCCGGCCGCGGCCGGCGCGGGCGCAATTGGGTGTCGCCCTTCGCCTCGGGCCTTTGCTTTTCGCTGGCGTGGGCCTTCGCGGAGCTGCCGGCCGGCATCGGTGCGCTCAGCCTGGCCACCGGCGTGGCCGTGCGGCGTGCGCTGATGACGCTGGGCACCGCGGACCGCGTGCAACTGAAGTGGCCCAACGACCTGCTGGTGGACGGCCGCAAGCTGGGCGGCATCCTGCTGGAACTGCGCGCGGAGGCGGGCGGCCCGGCGTATGTGGTGATCGGCATCGGGCTGAACTTGGACCTGCCCCCCGAGACGCGCGCCGCCATCGCGCGCGAGCGTGCGGAAAGCGGCGGGCAGGGGCTGGAGGTGACGGACCTGGCTGAGGTGATGGACGGCGTGTCACCCTCCCGTTCCCTCCTCGCCGCCACGTTGACGGCGGAGCTGCACGCGATGCTGGTGCAGTTCACGCGCGAGGGGTTCGCGCCGTTCCATGCGGAGTGGTCCGCGGCAGACGCGTTGCGCGGACAACGCGTCCGCTGGCTGGCGGGTACCGAGCCGCGCGAGGGCGTGGCCGCCGGCATCGCCGAGGACGGCGCGCTGCTGGTGGACACCGCTCCCGGCCGCCGCGAATCGGTACATGCGGGCGAAGTGATGCAGGTGCGGCCGGCATGAGCGAACAACACGGCGCCGCGCCTCTGTTGCTGGTGGACATCGGCAACACGCGGCTGAAGTGGCGCTGGGTACCCAGCCTGTCCGGCCTGCCCGGTCTGCCTGGACCGGTGTGCGTGCCGACGGATGGGGTGCTGCCGCTGGCGCAAGTGAACACCGCCACGCTGCTGGAACAGTTCGCGGCGGGGCGGGGGGGCGCGCGTGAA
>JBJTPC010000462.1:0-2156 GCA_046074905.1 Gammaproteobacteria bacterium | reverse complement strand
ACCATCGAGCCGATGGTGAACGCCGGGCGCCGCCACGTGAAGCTGCTCCCCGACGGCTGGACGGTAGTCACCAAGGACCACAGCCTCTCGGCCCAATGGGAACACATGGTGCTGGTCACGGAAACCGGGGTCGAGGTCCTGACGCTCGGCCGCGAGGACCGCGTCCGCCGGGGCCTCGAGGCCGCCCCCTAGTGGCCGCGCCGTCCGCAGGGGACTGGACCCTGCCCGAACTCATCGCCCATCGCCTGGCCGACCCCGGCGACCCGGTGCCGGCGTTCCGTGCGGCCCTGGCCGAGGGCAGCGAGGCGCTGCGCGCCCGGTTCGAGTCCGGCGAAGCCATCGACGTGCTGGTGCGTGATCGCGCCCGGCTGGTCGACGCGGTGCTCACTTCCGCCTGGCACCTGCGCACCGGCGGGGCCGTCCAGGAACTGGCCCTGGTGGCGGTCGGCGGCTACGGCCGCGGCGAGCTCCACCCCTGTTCCGACATCGACGTGCTGGTGCTGCTGCCGAAGGGGGAAGCGGCCCCGTGGCAGACGCCCCTCGAATCCTTCCTCGCCTTCCTCTGGGACATCGGCCTCGAGGTCGGGCACAGCGTCCGCACCATCGACGACTGCCAGCGCGAATCGCAGGCCGACATCAGCGTCGCCACGGCATTGATGGAAGCCCGGCTGCTGCTGGGCCCGGAACTCCTGTTCGCGGCCATGCGCCGGGCGCTCTCGCCCGAACGTGTCTGGCCGTCCGCCGAGTTCTATGCCGCCAAGGTGCGCGAGCAGCAGCAGCGCCATCACCGCTACCACGACACGGCCTACAACCTCGAGCCGAACGTGAAGGCGAGCCCCGGCGGCCTGCGCGACATCCAGACCATCGCCTGGGTGGCAAAGCGCCACTTCGGTGCGGAGACGCTCGATGAACTGGTCGGACATGGCTTCCTCACCGAGGCGGAACTGCAGCGCCTGAAGACCGCCCAGGACTTCCTGTGGCGCGTGCGCTTCGCGCTCCACACCCTGACCGGTCGCCGCGAGGACCGGCTCCTGTTCGACCACCAGCAACGGCTGGCGAAGCTGTTCGGCTACGAGGACGCCACCTACACGCTGGCGGTCGAGCAGTTCATGCAGCGCTATTACCGCACGGTGATGGTCATCTCGGTGCTCAACGAGCAGCTGCTGCAGCTATTCCGCGAGGTGCTGCTCACCGACAGCCGGCAGCCACCCGAGCCGCTCAATCCGCGCTTCCAGGTGCGCGGCGACGCCATCGAGACCACCGCCGAGGATACGTTCACGCGCCACCCCTCGGCGATGCTCGAGCTGTTCGTGCTGATGACGCAGAACCCGCAATTGCAGGGCATCCGCGCGAGCACCTTGCGGGCGCTGCAGCGCTCGCTGTGGCTGATCGACGAGGAGTTCCGCCAGAACCCCCGCCACCACCGCCTGTTCATGGAGATCATCCGCGCACCGGAGGGCGTCACCCGCGCGCTGCGCCGCATGAACGCCTACGGCGTGCTGGGGCGCTACATTCCCGCCTTCGGCCGCATCGTCGGCCGCATGCAGTACGACCTCTTCCATGCCTATACCGTCGATGCGCACACGCTGTTCGTGCTGCGCAACCTGCGGCGGATGTCGCTGACCCGCTTCGATCACGAGTTCCCGCGGCAGTCGCTGATCTTCCAGCAGCTGCCGAAGCCCGAACTCGCCTTCCTGGCCGGGCTGTTCCACGACATCGCCAAGGGGCGCGGCGGCGACCACAGCGACCTCGGCGCCGTCGATGCCGAGGCGTTCTGCCTCGAGCAGGGCCTCGGCCGCTACGATGCGCGCCTGGTCGCGTGGCTGGTGCGCCATCACCTGCTGCTGTCGGTGACGGCGCAGAAGAAGGACATCTCGGATCCGGACGTGGTCAACGAGTTCGCGCGAACCGTCGGCGACCAGGTCCATCTCGACTACCTCTACGTCCTGACCTGCGCCGATGTGCGCGGTACCAATCCCAAGCTGTGGAACACCTGGAAGGGATCGCTGTTCGAGGATTTCTACGAGCGCACCAAGCGTTCCCTCCGCCGCGGCCTCGAGAGCCCGGTGGATCCCGAGGAGCTGGTGGCCGAAACGCAGGCCGAGGCCCGCGAGTTGCTCGCCGGCGAGGCAATCACCACGGAAGCAGTCCAGCAG
>JBJTPC010000461.1:0-3262 GCA_046074905.1 Gammaproteobacteria bacterium | reverse complement strand
GGCTGGAGGCGATCGACCCGGCCGTGCTCGGGGCAGAAGACCGTGTTTCCGCCGGGTTGTTCCGCTTCATGGTCGAGCAGCGGGTGCTGCTCGCGGCGCACCGCGAATGGCGGATGCCCATGACCACCGACAGCGGGTTCCATGCCGACCTGCTGCTGATGCACGAGATGATGCCCTTCCGGACCGTGGAGGACTACGCGCGCTATCTGCAGCGCCTTGCCGACATCCCGCGCTATTTCGCGGAACAGACGGCCAACCTGCGTACCGGGCTGCGCGAGGGTTTCACCATTCCCGCGGAGATCCTGCCGGGACTCGGCAAGGTGATTGCCGCCGAGCAGTATGCCCGGCCGGAGGACTGCCCCCTCTTTGCACCGTTCACCCGCTTCCCGGACCTGCCGGTCGGCGAGCAAGCGCGGCTGCGCGCCGCGGGTCGCGAGGCAATTGCCCGGCACGTGCTGCCCACCTATGCCGCCTTCCAGCGGTTCTTCGCGAGCGAGTACCTGCCCGGTGCGCGCCGGACGCTGGGTGCAGCGGCCATGCCGGGAGGAGTCGCCTACTACGCCGACCTGGTGCGTTACTACACGACGCTGCCTGATGCGACGCCGGAAGGCATCCATGCCATCGGTCTCGCGGAGGTGAAACGCATCCGCGCGGACATGGAAGCCGTCATCGAGGAAGTCGGTTTCCAGGCACCCGCCGGCCAGGACCGCTTCCGCGCCTTCCTCGAGTACCTGCGTACCGATCCACGTTTCTATGCCAGGAGTGCCGACGAATTGCTGCGCGAGGCGGCCTTCATCGCCAAGGACATCGACTGGAAGCTGCCGCGCTACTTCACGCGTCTGCCGCGCACGCCTTACGGTGTCCGCCCGGTGCCGGCGATGCTGGCCCCGAATTACACCGCGGGGCGCTACAACGGCGGTCCCCTCGGGGCGGCCGGCGAGTACTGGGTGAACACCACTTCACTCGACAAGCGCCCCCTGTACGCGCTGCCGGCCCTCACCTTGCACGAGGCCGTGCCGGGGCATCATCTGCAGGGCGCTCTCGCCCGCGAACTGGAGGCAGTGCCTGCCTTCCGCTTGAACTTCTATCCGCATGCCTTCGGCGAGGGATGGGGGCTTTATGCGGAGTGGCTCGGGCAGGAAATGGGTGTCTATCGCACCCCCTACGAGCGTTTCGGCCGGCTGACCTACGAGATGTGGCGTGCCTGCCGGCTGGTGGTGGATACCGGCCTGCATGCCAAGGGCTGGACCCGCGACCAGGCCCTGGAGTTCATGGCCGCCAACACGG
This sequence comes from Gammaproteobacteria bacterium, assembly GCA_046074905.1. Classification (GTDB taxonomy): domain Bacteria; phylum Pseudomonadota; class Gammaproteobacteria; order Steroidobacterales; family Steroidobacteraceae; genus CAIOHZ01. The sequence goes on along the minus strand of JBJTPC010000461.1, from coordinate 1,975 downwards.
CACTGTCCACACTGGAAATCCGCACCGAGACCGACCGCTACATCTCGTGGCCGGGCCAGGCGCTGGCCTACAAGATGGGCGAGTTGAAAATCCGCCAGTTGCGGGCACGTGCCGAGCAGGTGCTGGGACCGAAGTTCGACCTGCGTGCTTTCCACGACGTGGTGCTGGGCAGTGGTGGCGTGACGCTCGCCGTGCTCGAGCGGCAAGTGGAGGCATGGATCGCGGGTCGCCCGTAGGCGAGACCGCAGTCCCGCCGGCAGCGGCGCCAGGCCTCAGGTGTAGCCCTTGGCCTGCAGGCGGAACAGGGTGGCGTAGCGCCCGTCACGGGCCAGCAGTTCCTCATGGCTGCCGAGTTCCTGCAGGCGGCCGTGCTCGAGTACGGCAATCTGGTCCGCCATGCGGACGGTGCTGAACCGGTGCGAGATGAGCACCGCAATCCTGCCGGCGGTCAGTTCGCGGAAATGCGCGAATACCTCGGCCTCGGCTCCTGCATCCATGGCGGCCGTGGGTTCGTCGAGCACGACGATGTCCGCACCGGTGCGCATGAAGGCGCGGCTGAGCGCGATCTTCTGCCACTGCCCGCCGGACAACTCGCGGCCATCGTCGAACCACTTTCCCAGCCGCGTACGGAAGCCCTGCGGCAGTTCCTCGATGAAGGGCAATGCGAGTCCGGCGGCCGCGGCTTCGCGCCAGCGGGACTCGTTGTCGAAGGCCCTGACGTCGCCGACGCCGACGTTCTCGCCAACCGGCAACTGGTAGCGGGCGAAGTCCTGGAAGATGACGCCGATACGCTCGCGCAGGCGTTGCGTCTCCCATTGCTGCAGGTCCAGACCGTCGAGCAGGATGCGTCCCGAGCTGGGCACGTAAAGCCGGGTGAGCAGCTTGATGAGCGTCGTCTTGCCGCTGCCATTCTCGCCGACAATGGCCAGCGCCTGGCCGGGACGGATGTGCAGCGAAAGTTCCTGCAGGGCCGGCTGGCCGGCGCCGGGATAGGTGAACGAGACATTCTCGAAGCGGATGCCGTCGGCAGGATCCGGGCCGCTGGTCGCTTCGCCGCCACGAGAGGGCGTAGGCTGGGCGAGGTACTCCGTGAGCGTCGAGAGATAGAGGTTGTCCTCGTAGAGCCCACCGATGGCAGTGAGAACCCCCGAGAGCGCGCTCTGGCCCTGACGGAACAGCATGACGTACAGCGTCATCTGGCCGAGCGTCAGTGCCCCTTGCACCGCACTCAGCGCCACCCACCCATACGCCCCGTAAAGCGCTGCGGTGCCCAGCAGGCCAAGTCCGAGTCCCCAGCCGTCACGCTGCAGCGTGAGCCGGCGGTCGGCTGCATAGAGCTTGTCGAAGATGCCTTGATAGCGACCGAGGAACAACTCGCCGAGGCCGTACAACTGCACCTCCTTGGCATGGTCCTCGCGGGCCAGCACGGACTCGAGGTACATCTGCATCCGCGCTTCCGGCGAGCGCCAGCGAAACAACTGGAAGGCGGCGCCGCTGAACTTCGTCTCGGCGATGAAGGAGGGCAGGCCGGCGAGGAACAGGATGCCCATCGCCCACGGGGAGAACTGCCACAGCAACACGCCGAAGCTGGTCAGCTGGATCAGGTCGCGCACCAGTCCGAACGCGCGCATCACCATCGACAGGGGACGGGTCGAGGCTTCGCGGCGTGCACGCGTGTGCGGTCGTAGAACTCGCTGTCCTCGAACTGCTCCAGCGAGAGGGTGAGGGCCTTCTCGAGAATCATGACGTTGACGCGCTGCCCCAATCGGGCGCGCAGCAGGGACTGGCAGGTCGACTGGGCCCGCTGTGCCGCTGCCAGGAGCGCCACCAGCAAGGCTTCCAGTCCCACCAACTGCAGCACCGGTCCGTAAGCCTGGCGACCGACCTGCGGATAGACCGCCATGGCATGAACGACACTGTCCACCAGCAGGGCGCCGACCCAGGCGATACCGGCGGGCAGCAGCCCGGCCGCGAG
>JBJTPC010000460.1:0-2164 GCA_046074905.1 Gammaproteobacteria bacterium | reverse complement strand
CGGCGCCGGCGACGGCGCCCGTCCCTGCGCCGGGTGCCGGCGCGCTGGCCACGGCAGCACCGGTACCGGCGGCCGCACCGACCGTCAGGACAACGGTATTGCCGTCGACGGTGGTCTCGTAGGGGACCATCGCATCGAGATTCAGCACCACGCGGGTGCGGCCGGCCGCCTCGCCGGCGACCAGGCTGTCCACGCCGCCGGCCTTGACCTCGACGCGGCGCGACGGCAGCGCCAACTGCACTCCGGGAAGGTCGAGCGAGATGCGGGCAGGCTTGTCGATGGTGAACGCCATCGGCTGGGGTGCAGGGCCGCTGGTCCGCAGCCGGAACTGCATCTGCTGGCCACCCAGCGCCTGGAACTCCACCGCCTCGAGACGGTTGTTCGCCGGCGCGGCTTCCTGCGCCAAGGCGGTGGCGGGTGCCGCCAGCAGCAACGCCAGCCAGGCGAGCGCCGGCCGCAGCCACCCAGCCGTGGTCCGGGCCGGGAGTCCTGGCGTGGCTTCAGTGATGCGCTTCATGTCCTTGACTCTCCCGCAATCAATCCGCCAGCCCGAGGGCGGCAGGTCGCTCGATGAACCCGCCGAGCCCGTCCGGCACGATCTCGACCAGCGAGATCTTCGCTTCCGTGATGGCCAGGATCCGGCCATCGGCCTGTCCCAGGTAATTGCCCACCGACACGCGGTGGACCAATCCGTCCTTCGTCTGCACCAGCCCGAACACGCGGCCGCCCTGGCGCAAGGTGCCGACCATGCGCAGGGTATCCAGCGAATACTGCTCGAGGAACTCGCGCGTACGGTTGGAATCCGGCCGGATACCGCCCTGGGCGCCTGCCGCCGGATCGCTCGGCTCGAACGGCGAACGCAGTCCGGTCGGGTCGTACGCGAAGGTCTCGTAGGGCTTGATCTCCGGTAGCGGCTCGATGCGGCCTCCGGGGCGTTGCTTGATCTCGGTGACGCGCGCCTGCATCTCTTCCATGCTGTCACCGCAGCCGGCGAGCAGCAGGGTGCATCCCATGAGGGCGGAGCGGAAGCGGCGGCTCATGGCCGGGCTCCCTTGGCGGCATTGGCCCCCTTGCCCTTGGCCGGGGGCGCCATCTCGTCATCCTCGAGATAGCGGTAAGTCTTGGCGGTGACATCGAGGATCAGCTGGTCCGGTCCGGCACCCTTGCCAGTCTCGGGCTGGATCTGGATGTCGTGCAGCGTGACGATGCGCGGCAGCGCGGCGATGCCGCTCACGAAGTTGCCGAACTCGTGATAGGAGCCGTTCAGGCGGATCTTGATCGGCAGCTCGGCGTAGAAGTCCTGCCGCACCTCCGCCCCCGGCTGGAACAACTTCTCTTCCAGTCCCGCGGCGAGCCCCGTCTGCGAGATGTCGACCAGCAGGTTCGGCACCTCGGTGCGGCCGGGCAACTGGCGCAGCATGGCACCGAAGGAACGCTCCATGTCCTTGAGCTGCGCGCGATAGGCGGCGAAATTCGCGGCCTGCCGCTGCTTCTGCTCGAACTCCGCCCACAGGCTGTCCTGCTCGGCCTGCACCTGGTCGTACTCCTCCATCTGCGTGTTGTAGATGAGGAGCATCGAGAAGATGAAGGTGGCCACGACGAACACGAAGCCGGCGACGATGCCGCGGATGGCCAGCGGCCAGCGACCCGGATCGCGCCAGTCGAGCGTCTGGAATTGTTCCAGGAGGTTCATGGGTTGTTCCCCGGCGGCGTGCCAGGCCGCCGCTTGCGGGCCGCAGCCGCTGCGTCCTCGACCGGCTCGAGGCCCTTCTGCGTGAGTGTCAGCGCGAACTCGGCGCCACCCCCGCCCGTGGTGCCCTTGGTCTCGATGAGCTGCAGTTCCGGCGAACCGATCCACTCGGACGCCTCGATGGCACGCATGAAGGTGGAAACGCGGGTGCTGGATTGGGCGAGGCCCTTCACCTCCAGCTTGGTGCCGGACTGCCGGACCGAGGTGAGGTAAACGCCCTCCGGGAGGGTCCGTACCAGCTGGTCGAAGAGGTGGACGATCTCCGGCCGGCTGCGCTGCAGCCGCTCGATGATTTCCATGCGTGCCAGCAGTCGCTGTTTCTGCTGCTCGATACCGCTGACCTCCTTGATCTCGCCGTCGAGGGGAGTGATCTGCGTGCGCAGGTATTCGTTGCGCTCGCGCTGGCTGCTGATC
>JBJTPC010000459.1:0-2102 GCA_046074905.1 Gammaproteobacteria bacterium | reverse complement strand
CAGACATACCAGTCCGCCCGGGGATTGCTGCGGTCCTGCCGGCTCTCGCGGAACCAGACATGCTCGTCCGAGGTGTGGCTGTACACCTGGTCGATCATCACGCGCAGGCCGAGCCGGTGCGCCTTCTCCACCAGCCGGTCGAAATCCGCCAATTCGCCGAACAGCGGATCGACCGCCCGGTAATCGGCGATGTCGTAGCCGAAATCGCGCATCGGCGACTTGAAGAACGGCGACACCCAGATGGCGTCGACCCCGAGGCTGGCGACATAGTCCAGCCGCTCGACGATGCCCGGGAGGTCACCCACACCGTCGCCGTTGCTGTCCTGGAAACTCCGCGGATAGATCTGGTAGATGGTCGCCCCACGCCACCACGCCGCCGCAGCCTCGGGGCTGCCACCGGGGGAAAGTCGGGCCTGCGGTGAAGCGGGAACCATGGCGCGGATGCTCCTTGTTGCCGTCACTTTGCCCATCGTCCGGCTGTTGCGCCAAGCCAACGCATACGTATTCATCTTGCCCCTGCAAGGTGGCGCGCTATCGTCCACGCTGCTTTTTTCCGCATCCCGCAACGCATGCAGAGGGGGAGACTCGTGAAGACGTCCAAGAAGCTCAAGCAGGCGGCCACCGCCACCGGCGCCACCCGCAGCGCGAAGGCCGGCTGGGCCGTGTTCCTGATGGCGACGGCCGGTGTGGCCACCGCCGCTCCCGCCGAGGGCGATGCCAAGGCCGAGGAAGAGGTCGAGACGGTGGTGGTCACGGGCGTCCGTGCCGCCATCGAGAGCGCCATCGCCCTCAAGAAGGATGCGGACACCATCGTCGAGGCGGTTTCCGCCGAGGATATCGGCAAGCTGCCGGACAACTCGATCGCCGAGTCGATTGCGCGCCTGCCGGGCCTGACGGCCCAGCGCCTCGATGGCCGCGCCCAGAACATCTCCATCCGCGGCATGGCGGGTGACTTCTCCACCACGCTGCTCAACGGTCGCCAGCAGGTGTCCTCGGGCGACAACCGCAGCGTCGAGTTCGACCAGTACCCCTCCGAGCTGCTCAGCGGCGTGGTCGTGTACAAGACGCCGGACGCGACGATGGTCGGCACCGGTCTCTCCGGCACGGTCGACCTGCGCACCGTGCGTCCCCTCGAGTACGGCCGCAGCACCATGGTGGTGAATGTCCGCGGCGAGAAGAACTCGCAGGGCAAGCTGAATGCCGGTTCCGACGACATCGGCTACCGTGCCAGCGCTTCCTACATCAACCAGTTCGCCGATGACACCGTGGGTATCGCCCTCGGCATCGCCACCATCTCCTCGCCTGGCCAGGCGAATCAGTGGGAAGCCTGGGGCTACCCGGACGGCCCGGCCGGCAACAAGGTCATCGGCGGCGCCAAGCCGTTCGTCGCCTCGAACGAGCTGAAGCGCACCGGCATCATCGGCACGCTCGAGTACAAGCCGGACGACAGCTACAGCAGCACGCTCGACCTCTACTACTCCAAGTTCGACAACGACCAGATCAAGCGCGGCATCGAGCTGCCGCTGTGGTGGTCGGCTGCCCAACTGCAGCCGGGCTACACCGCCAGCAATGGCCTGGTCACCCAGGGCACCTTCAACGGCGTCAAGGGTGTCATCAACAACCACAAGAACATCCGCAGCTCCAAGGTGACGGCGCTGGGCTGGAAGAACGAGTGGACGAACGACACCTGGACGACGGTCGCCGACCTCAGCTACTCGAAGGTGGACCGCAAGGACTCCCTGATCGAGAGCAACGCGGGCACCAGCCGCGGCGGTGGCAACGGCCCGTTCGACAACCTCGGCTTCTCGATGTCCGGTACGCAGGGCGCGACGTTCTCGAGCACCCTCGATTACGCGAATCCGGCTTCCATCTTCCTCACCAGCCCGCAGGGCTGGGGTTCGCCCCCGGGCGGCCAGGACGGCTACGTCAACTACCCGGACGCCAAGGATGAACTGATGCAGTTCCGCCTGTCCGCGAAGAAGACGCTGGACGGCGTCATCAATGCCGTCGAGTTCGGTGTGGACTACACCGACCGCTCGAAGAACCTCGACGTCAACGAGTTCTTCCTGAGCGTGCGTCGCGGCAGCGTCAACGCCAGCGTG
>JBJTPC010000458.1:0-2576 GCA_046074905.1 Gammaproteobacteria bacterium | reverse complement strand
CCCCATCTGTGCCGGCGTGGGAAGCACTGCAATCAGCAGGGACCCGACCCCCATCAAGGAAATCGACCAGACCAATGCCATACGCCGACCGCGGCGATCGGCAAGTCGCCCGAAAAACCACGCCCCGAGCGGTCGCATCAGGAAGCCCACACCGAAGATGGCGGCAGTCTTCAGCAACTGCGAAGTGGCATCTCCCGAGGGGAAGAACACGGCGGCGAAATGGATTGCCGCAAACGCGTAGGCGAAAAAATCGAACCACTCGACGACATGCCCGGAGCAGGCCACGAATACCGAGCGACCAACGGCAGGTGGCTGCCGGGAGGGGAGAGGGGTCATCCCGGGAGACTAGGTAAACCGGTCATGCCGTGCAAGCCGGCCGGATGCTATCGTTCACGGAGAATCTGGGGAGTCTGTGCATGACGGATCTTTTCTCGCCGGTGACGCTCGGCGATTTGAGCCTCGCCAACCGCATCGTGATGGCGCCGATGACTCGCGACCGGGCTGGCCCGGGCGACGTTCCCACACCCCTCTTGGCCGAGTACTACCGCCAGCGCGCTACGGCCGGGTTGATTGTCACGGAGGGCACCCAGCCCTCACCCGCCGGCAAAGGCTATTTCCGGACGCCTGGAATCCACTCCGCGGAGCAGGTGGCAGGCTGGCGGACGGTGGCGGAGTCCATCCATGCCGCGGGAGGCCGCGTCGTGATGCAACTGATGCATGTCGGGCGTGCTGCGGTCCAGGCCAACAAGGATCCCGGCGCGGATACCGTGGCCCCCTCGGCCATTCCCTGCCCGGACCGCATCTTCGGTCCCGATGGCACGCTGCAGGAAACCGTCGCGCCGCGCGCACTGGCCACCGCGGAGATTCCCGGGGTCATCGACGAGTACGTGACCGCCGCCCGCAATGCCCGTGCGGCAGGCCTCGACGGGGTGGAACTCCATTGCGCCAGCGGCTACCTGCCGATGCAGTTCCTCTCCTCCAACAGCAATCAACGGAGCGATGCCTACGGCGGCTCGGTCACGAAGCGGATCCGCTTCGTGGTGGAGACGCTCGGCGCGATGGCGGATGCAATCGGCCCCGGGCGGGTCGGATTCCGGATCTGCCCGGGGATCACGCTCAACGGCATGGCGGATGCAAATCCCGCCGAGACCTACCGCGCCCTCCTGCAGGCCGTGGATGGTGTCGGTCTCGCCTATGTCCATCTGATCCACTTGCCATTGGAAGGCTGGGATCCGCTCGACCTGGTCCATGCCCATTGGCGCGGAGCCATCATCGAAAACAACAATCTCACGGCGGAATCCGCCCGCGCGGTGCTGATGGCAGGTCGTGCCCATGCAGTGTCCTTCGGGCGCGCGTTCGTCAGCAATCCGGATGTGGTGGAGCGTTTGCGCCGTGGCGTGCCGCTTGCGCGAATGGATCGCGCAACGCTCTACACGGGAAACGGCGACGACAGCCGCGGCTATACCGACTATCCCGCCCTCGACGCCTGAGCTTCTTCCACGACGGGGAGCGTCCAGCGCTCCCCACGGCCGTCACAAGGCGGGAATTGCCGCCTCGCCGAGGACGGCGCGGGCGGCGCCGCGCATCGCACCCTCGAGGTAGCCCACGCCGTTGCAATCGCCCACGGTGGTGACGTCGAAGCCGGCCTCGCGCAAGGTTGCCGCCAAGGTGGTGTCGCCGCGTGCGCCTTGGGCAATGACGACATGATCGGCCGGCACGAGATGCCGGCTGCCATCGGCGGCGGTGTAGCCGACCCCCTCGCGCGTGATGGTCACCTCGCGCACCGCCGCCACCAGTCGAACTCCGTGCTCCTTGAGCTCGGGCACGAGGCGCAGTCGCCGTACCAGCAACAGTCCCTTGCCGAACTTCGCGCCCTCCTCGAGTCCCGTCACGTCGCGACCCCGCTCGGCAAGGAACTCGGCGAGTTCCATGCCGACCAACTCGCCACCGAGGATGACAATGCGTCGTCCCAGCGGCATCCAATGGCGCGTGAGCCTGCGTACCACGGCAGGGCGCGCGGTCAACCCGCTGAGCGCGCCGAGACGCGCCGCCAGACGGGTTGGCAGCGAGGTCTTGCGATCCAGAGCCGGCGAGGCCTCGCCGGTCATCAGGGCGCGCAAGTCATCGCCGCTGAGGACGTGGTCCAGTTCCACCCCGGGGATGGCCGGCATCCCGCGAACGGCTCCCGTGGCCACGATGACCCGATCCGGCGCCAGCACTTGCAGCAGCGACACGGTGGTCTCGGTTCCAAGCCGGACATCGACCCGTGACTGGGCGAGTTGCCCGCGCAGCCAATCCAGCAGTCGTTCGTTGGGTTCGTAAGCCAGCCCGGCAAACTGCAACGTGCCGCCCAGCCGGGAACCGCGCTCGAGCAGCGTGACCCGATTGCCTGCCAGGTCGAGCAGGCGGGCCGCCTCCATGCCGGCCGGCCCACCGCCCACCACCACCACGTGCTCCCCGCGGGGAGGACGTGCGCGATCCTGCAGGTATTCGTACCCCTCGGTGGCGTTGACGGCACAGCGCATCGGTGTGCGGACATAAATATTGCTGACACAGGTGTAGCAATAGATGCAGGG
>JBJTPC010000457.1:0-2966 GCA_046074905.1 Gammaproteobacteria bacterium | reverse complement strand
GGCCTCGGCAACCTGGAGGCCCTGCTGGTGATCGAGGAGTTCGCCAAGGTCTCCGGCGCGGTGGCCTTCCCGGTGTTCGAGAGCTGCGTTGGCCCCGTACGCGCCATCGAGCGCTTTGCCGGCGAGTCGCTGCGGCGCCGGGTCGTGCCGGCGGTCTGTCGCGGCGAGAAGGTCGTGGCCGTCTCGATGTCCGAGCCCGCGGCAGGATCGGCGCTGACGGACCTGACGACCCGCGGGGTCATCGACGGCGACCGTGTCGTGCTGAATGGCACCAAGCGCTGGTGTTCCGGCGGTGGCCATGCCGATGGCTACGTGGTCTATTGCCGCCTGTCGGATGCGCCCGGCCCCAAGGGGATCGGGGCGGTGTACGTCGAGAAGGACAATCCCGGACTGAAGTTCGGCAAGCAGGAACACCTGATGGGCTTCCGCGGCGTGCCTTCCTGCGACCTGTACTTCGACAATGCCATCGTGCCGGTCGACGACATCGTGGTCCCTGCCGGTGGTTTCAAGAAGTTGATGGAGGCTTTCGACCTCGAGCGTTGCGGCAACGCCACCATGGCCCTCGGACAGGCGAGCGGGGCCCTCGAGGACGTCCTGCCGTACGTGCAGGAGCGCATCCAGTTCGGCAAGCCGCTGGTCGACTTCCAGGCGGTACAGATCAAGCTGGCGGAGATGCAGATCCGGGTCGATGCGGCGCGCCTGCTGATCCATCGTGCAGCGGTCAATTCGCAGGCCGGCCTGCCGAGCATCCTCGAGTCCTCGGTGGCGAAATGCTTCGCGAACGAGATCGCTCGCGAGGTCTGCGGCCATGCGGTCCAGTTGATGGGTGGCTACGGCTATTCGCGCGAGTACCCGATGGAGCGCCGGCTGCGTGACGCCTGGGGCTGGGGCATCGCCGGTGGTGCGGTCGATATCCAGAAGGTGAACATCGCCAGCGCGATGGTCGGCCGTCGCTTCGACCAGAGGCGCTGACGGTGAGCCGCCACTTCGGCGCCATCATGCAGAACGGCTATGTGGTGCGCGACTGGCGCCGCGCGGCCGAATGGTGGAGCGACGTGATGGGGGTCGGGCCGTTCTTCGTGATGGAGCACCTCGAGTTCGCGCGCTGCCAGTTCCGCGGTCGCGAGACGCGCATCGACATGAGTGTCGCCATCGCCTACAGCGGCGAGCACCAGATCGAACTGGTGCAGCAGCACTGCGACACGCCGAGCATCTACACGGAGTTCCTGGCGCACGCGCCGGAGGGCCTGCAGCATGTCGGGGTGCTGGTCGATCATCTGGAGGACACGCTGTCCCGGCTCGGCTGGCACCCGCATGTGGTGCAGGGTGGCGAGACGGTGGTCGGTCAGCGGTTCGCCTATTGCGATCTCCGCGGGGTAGGCGGCCCGTCTTTTCCTGCAGGCTTCGCCGGCCATGAGGGTGCGATGATCGAGTTGATCGAGGTATCCGCGCAGGCGCGGAGCGCCTTCGATTACATGAAGAAGACCGCGCGCGAATGGACCGGTGACCGCGCCGTGCGGTTGCCGAGGCCGAAGGCCTAGACGGCGCGGAGGCAGCGCCGGCCGCTCAGGCGGCCGGCAGGGCGACCCACACCCGATCGGCCTCGACGCGTACTTGCCAGCAGGCCAGGGGCTTGGTGGCCGGCGCGCCGAGGACACTGCCATTCCGGCAGTCGAAGGACGCCCCGTGGAGCGGGCAGATCAGCCGCACGCCGCGCAGGCGGCCTTCGTGCATCTTCACGAAGCCATGGGTGCAGATGTTGTCCAGGGCATGCCATTGTCCCTCACGGGTCCGGCATACCACGACCTCGCGACCCTGCACGGTATAACCGCGCATGGAGCCGTCGGTGAAGTCGCTGGTGGCGGCCACCTCGTGCCAGGCCGTGTCTTGCGATGAGGAGATGTCGGCGGTCATGGCGCGCAGTTTAACGTCCTGGAAAGAAACAGTCAGGACTGTTTCTTTCCGGCAGGGCACGGGCTACCATCAAGGGGACTCGACCGGGACAGCCGGACGGGTAGCAGCACACGGAGGGGACATGTCAGAACGCATCACGTTCCTGTCGCGAATGACCGTGAAACCGGGATTCGAGGCGCAGTTCGAGCAGGCGACCAAGCAGCTCGCGGAGATCACGCGAGCCAACGAGAAGGACGCCATCTACTACGAGTTCTTCAAGCTCCGCGAGGAGCGCCGTTACGCCGTGCTGGAGAGCTTTCCCAACGAGGCTGCCGAGCACGCCCACTTCGAGACCCCGTGGTTCAAGGAAGCCGTGCCGACCATCCTCGAGTGCCTTGACGGCACCTACGTCCGCGAATACCTCGACGAATACTGACGGAGCAGTTGCATGACCATTTTTATCGCCACCCTGAAGGTGAAGCCCGGCCTCGAGGCAGAGTTCGAGCGCCTGCAGACCGAGTTGTCGCAGATTTCCCACGCGACGGAGCCGGACATGCACGTCTATGACGTGATCCGCAACAAGGACAAGCCGGGAACCTACGTGGTGTATGCCCGTTTCAAGGACGAGGCGTCGTTCCAGGTGCACCAGCAGGCACCGGACCATGACCGCCTCGTACCGCCCATCCTCGCCACCCTGGCCGAGGACATGGACCTGCAGTTCTTCGAGTACGTCGCCTGACGACGACTCCTCCGTGGTGACGCGCCCTCACTCGGGCGCGTACACCAGGAGCACGTTGCCGGGCAGGTGGTAGTAGAGGCCGTAGCCGGAGGTCACGAGCAGCCGGCCATGCTGGACCACCGGTCCGGCGCCTCCCCCGATCGACCCGCCGGCAGCCTGCACCCCGTTGACGGTGGTGAACGGCTGCCGGGTTTCCGTTTCCCAGAGGACCTTGCCGCTGGCGCGGTCGTAGGCGCGCACGCGGCCGTCCATGTGGCCGGCGATGACGGCACCGGGGATGGCGGTGACCGCGGCCGAGATGCCCGGTTCGCAGTACTGCAGCCCATTGCAGCGG
>JBJTPC010000456.1:0-2075 GCA_046074905.1 Gammaproteobacteria bacterium | reverse complement strand
GGCCCTTGTCGCGCAGCACCGGCGCCAGGATTTCGGTCCACCAGCCACCACCTCCCGGCCAGACCTCCAGTACCGCCATGTCTTCGCGGAGGCCGAAGAATTCCAGCGTCTCCTTGGGATGGCGATAGGGGTCGCGGGCCCGGTTCGCCGGGGCGCGGTGGTCGCCGGCCAGGGCCCGGTCGATGGCAGCCCGGGTGGCAGCGTCGGTGACCGGCGGGCCGGGTGGCGTTGCCGCCGGGGCCGATGGGGCCGGGGGTTGGGTCGCGCAACCGACGAGCCAGAGGGTGGCAGCGAGTGCTGCCCAGGGGCGGGTCAAGCGGGCAAGAGAGGACATGGCGGGGCTCCACGGTTCAGGGAGCGACATCTCAGCATCCCCCGCCCCAAAAGAAAACCCCGCCGGGAGGCGGGGTTTCCAAGGTGCCCTGAGGCACCACGCTTCACGGGTTGCAGGAAACTGCAACGGGCCGTGGCGTTGGCTCAGTAGCCGCCGCGGCCACCGCCGCTGTAGCCACCGCCGCCGCCGTAGCCGCCACCGCCGCCGCCGCCGCGATCGCCGCCGTAGCCACCACCGCCGCCGCCGCCGTAGCCACCGCGGCCACCGCCGCCGTAACCACCGCCGCCGCCGCCGCCGCCGTAGCCGCCGCCACAACCGCCGCCGCCGAAGCCAACGCGACCACCGCCGCCGCCGCCGAAGCCGCCCGGACGGGGACCACGGGGACGCTCCTGCGCTTCGTTGACGCGCAGCGGGCGACCGCCCATCGAGAAGCCATTCGTCTTGGCGATGGCGTTCTGCGCATCGCTGGACGGCATCTCGACAAACGCGAAGCCACGGGGACGGCCGGTTTCACGGTCGTTGATCAGCTTCACCGACTCGACCTTGCCGTGCTGCTCGAACAGCTGGCGGATCTCGTCCTCGGTTGCGCTGAAGGGAAGGTTGCCCACATAAATCGTCGTCATCGAACCAATCTCACTCATCGTGCGACAGCCGGCCGGGAGAGGCCTGGCGAGCCGCGGGTCGCTATTTTCGAAGGCATGCGAAGGCGCGCTGGCTGCGGGAGGCAGCCAAGCTCGCCACGACACGACTCCGTACCGTGGAACGTACGCAGATCAACTCACAGGAGGGGGCGCAGGGGGCCAAGCGACGCTCTGGATGAACTGTCTTGTGCTCTTTATAGATCCGGCAAAACCGGAACCCTTTGACCGAAGTGACTGCCCGAAAAGCGGATAGGCGGAAACGATCCGGGGCCGATGTTATTGCAGTGGCGCCCCGGATGCAACGGGAAAGTTGGAAATCTTCACGTGCGCCCCGGCATGTTGCTGGGGCGCAACGTTGTGGTTGGCGCCGCCGCCGCCCGACGGCAGGCGGTGGGTGCACCCGATCATTCCAGATACGCGTAGCCGTCGAGTTCGGCCTCGTAGAAACGTTTCAGCGCCTGGCTTTCGACCACCGACAGGCGACCCTCGCGCACGGCGCGCTCGCAATCCCGGGCGAGGCGCGGGTAGAGATCGTCGTCCGCGTATTGCATGTAGCCGAGGACCTTGTGCGCGGTGTCGCCCTTGACGATCTCCTCGATCCACCAGCCACCCGTCTCCTCGAGCCGGATATGCACCACGTGCGTGTCGCCGAACAGGTTGTGCAGGTCGCCGAGCGTCTCCTGGTAGGCACCGACCAGGAAGGCTGCGAGGTAGTACTCGTCGCCGGTCGCCACCGGATGCAGTTCCAGGGTGCGCTTGACATCCTTGATGCTGACGAACCGGTCGATCTTGCCGTCGCTGTCGCAAGTGATGTCGGCGAGCACGGCATGCCGGCTCGGTCGCTCGCCCAGGCGGTGGATCGGCATGATGGGGAACAGGTGATCGATCGCCCAGCTGTCGGGCAGCGACTGGAACAGCGAAAAATTGCAGAAGTAGATGTCCGCCAGACGTTCCTCGATGTTCTCGAGTTCCTCGGGAACGCGGTCGAGCTTCCGGCACAAGTCGCGTACACGGGTGCAGGTCGCCCAGAACAGCCGCTCCACCAGACCACGCAAGCGCAGCGACAGGTAGCCGAGGTTGAACAGTGGCAGGGCCGGCTC
>JBJTPC010000455.1:0-4959 GCA_046074905.1 Gammaproteobacteria bacterium | reverse complement strand
CCTCGGCATCGCGGTCCGCGGCGAGCACCACCTGCCGCCCCTCGCGCACGAGCGCCTCGATCGTGTGGAGGAGTTCCGAGATCGTGGCCTTCTTGCCGGCGAAGAACTGGATGTCGTCGATCATCAGCGCATCGACCGTGCGGTAGGACTGCTTGAACTCGTTGATGGTGTTGTGTTGCAGGGCACGCACCATGTCACCGACGAATCCCTCGCTGTGCACGTAGGCGACCCGCGCGCCCGGGCGCGATGCCCGGATCCGGTTGGCAACCGCATGCATGAGATGGGTCTTGCCGAGCCCGACCCCGCCATAGAGGAACAGCGGGTTGTAGGCGCGACCCGGATTCTCGGCGACTTGCAATGCCGCCGCGCGCGCCATCTGGTTGCTCTTGCCTTCGACGAAATTCTCGAAGGTGAACTCCGGGTTGATCCGCGCACCGATCGGCTGCGGCGGCTTGCGGCGGCTTGCCGGCGGACGGGCAGGCAGCTCTCCCTCGATGACCGTACCGGTGGCACCGAGCCCGCCTCCCCCGCCGGATCCTGCGGTCGCCGCGTCCTCGGGCCCGGGGCCGCCCGGCGGCTTCGTATCCGGCCGGCTGCCAATCTCGAAAGTCACTTCGACTGGCTGCTCCGCAAGCTCGCCGGCGAGTGCCTGGATGCGGGCCAGCACGTTGTCCCGCAGCCATTCGATGACGAACCGGTTGGGAGCGTACAAGCGCAGCCGATGCCCCTCCTCGACCGCCTGCACCGGCCGCAGCCACATGCCGAACTGCGTGGCAGGCACTTCGGCCTCCAGCGCCCGCAGGCAGTGGGTCCACAACCGGCCACTCGTCGACATCTTGCCCATCCCCTCAATTGTTCCTGCCACGGAGGATACCCGATGTCCATGTGATTTGACTTCGCCCGGTCGCGGCGCTATCTTGGGCGGCCTTGCCATTAGTCCACAGGCCGGGTCGGGGAAACCCACACCGGAGCTGAAACATGAAGCGTACCTACCAGCCCAGCAAGATCCGCCGTGCCCGCACCCACGGCTTCCGTGCCCGCATGGCCACCAAGAAGGGTCGCCAGCTGCTGGCCCGCCGGCGCGCCAAGGGCCGCAAGAAGCTCTGCCCGTAAGGCGAGCGAGTCCGGTTCGGGACGGGGGCGCTCCAGTACCCCCCAGTTCCGTCGGCAGCGCCCGCTTCCACCGGCGTTGCCTCAGGGCCCCCCGCCTCCAGCGCGCAGTGGCCCCTGCCTGGTCGCCAGGCTCATAATCCCCAGATGAATCCTGCTCCGCCGCCGCCGGTCGAGTCGCGTCTGTGCTTTCGCCCGGATCAGCGCCTGACCGCCGGTCGACAATTCGAATTGGCTTACCAGACCGGTCGCCGCAAGGGTGATCACCTGTTCGGGGTCATCGTGCGGCCCAACGGCCAGCCCCAGGCGCGTCTCGGCATGGCGGTCAGCATCAAGGCCTGCGGAAAAGCGGTCCGCCGCAACGTCGTGCGCCGAGTCATCCGCAACACCTTCCGGTTGTGCCAGCATCCCCTGGCGGGCTTTGACGTGGTGGTCAACGCCCGACCGGGCGCACGCGAGGCCACCAATGCCGAAATGGTCGCCAGCCTCGAGCGACTTTTTCAGCAGCTGATGCGCCCAACGGCGCCGAAAATGCCGGCAACCGAACGAAACTCACCGTGAATTCATACCCGTCCCCGCTCGCCGCCCTGCTCGGTGGTCTGGTCAAGGTCTACCAGTGGGTTCTCAGCCCGCTGAAGGGTGGCCCGACCTGCCGGTTCCATCCCACCTGCTCGGCCTACGCGCTCGAGGCACTGCAGACGCACGGCGCCTGGCGGGGCGCTTGGCTGGCATTGCGGCGGATAGGTCGCTGCCATCCCTTTTGTTCCGGGGGCTACGACCCCGTGCCGCCCGGCGCCGGACCCAAACCACCCCCGGGCCATTGAAGCCGCGTGAACCCCGCGCGC
Organism: Gammaproteobacteria bacterium; assembly: GCA_046074905.1. Taxonomy (GTDB): domain Bacteria; phylum Pseudomonadota; class Gammaproteobacteria; order Steroidobacterales; family Steroidobacteraceae; genus CAIOHZ01. The sequence goes on along the minus strand of JBJTPC010000455.1, from coordinate 3,004 downwards.
ATCTGCGGTACCCTTCGCGACCACTTTTCCTCTTTTTCCAGCGGACTCCTCCCACCATGCCGTCCCTTGAAAATGTCCGCCCGTTCCTGTGGGCGGCACTGATTTCCCTGCTCTTCCTGAACTACGCGGCGTGGCAGAAGGATCATCCGCCCGCCCCGGAGCCCGTAGCCGCCTCGCCGGAAGCGGCCGCCGCCGCCGCCGGGGATGCGCTCGCCGCCTCCGTGCCGACACTGCCCTCCCCGCCTGCGGCAACGGCTTCCTCCAATGCCGCGCCGGCGCCTGGAGCCGCCGTGCCGACCGTCGCCGCACCTGCGGAGGCCAGCATCGTCGCGGCTGCCGAACCGGCCCCGACGCTCGTCCGCATCAAGACGGACGTCCTCGATCTCACCCTCTCCACGCGCGGCGGTGACCTCGTCGCCCTCGACTTGCCCACTTACCCGGTGAAGAAAAAGAATCCGGATGTAAAGGTGCGGCTGTTCGACACCAGCAACCCGGCGCTGCGCTATGTCCACCAGGGCGGATTGGCCACCGGTGGTGCGGCGCAGGGCAAGCCTGAACCGAGCCATCTCGCCCTGTTCACCACACAGCGGACCGACTACTCGCTGGCCGACGGTGAGGACGAACTGCGGGTGCCGCTGGCCTGGACCGATGGTCAGGGCCTGACCGTGATGCGCACCTACGTCTTCAAGCGTGGCCAGTACGCGGTGCGCGTCGAAAGCGAAGTGCAGAACGCTTCATCGGCCACCGTGAACGTCGCGCCTTACTCCCAGCTGCTTCGCCAGGACGCGCCGGTCGAGACCAGCATGTTCAACCCCGAGACGTATGCCTACCGCGGCCCGGCGGTCTACGACGGCGAGAAGTACACCAAGCTGGCACTGGACGACGAAGAGTCCCGCGCCTTCCAGCAGCAGATCAAGGGCGGCTGGTTCGCCGCCATGCAGCATTATTTCGTGACTGCCATCGTGCCGCCTGTCGAGGAGGCCTGGCAGTACCGCTTGCAGGTGAGCGGCGACGGTGCCCTGATGCAGGCCACTGGACCGACGCGCAGCGTGGCTCCGGGAACCAGTGCGCAGCTGCAGCAGACCCTCTACATGGGGCCGAAACTCCAGGAGCAGTTGGTCAAGGCCGGTCCGCGACTCGACCTCACCGTCGACTACGGCAAGTTGACGCTGATCGCCGAGCCGCTGTTCTGGATCCTGGACAAGGTCCACAAGGTCGTCGCCAACTGGGGCCTGGCCATCATCCTCGTCACCTTCCTCATCAAGCTCGTGTTCTACAAGCTGGCGGAAACCAGCGGCCGCAGCATGGCCCGCATGCGCAACGTGACACCGCGCATGAAGGCCCTGCAGGAACGCTACAAGGACAACCGCGAGGAACTCGGCAAGCAGATGATGGAGCTGTACAAGCGCGAGAAGATCAACCCGGTCGCGGGCTGTCTTCCGATGCTGGTCCAGATCCCGTTCTTCATCGCCTTCTACTGGGTGCTGATGGAAAGCGTGGAGATGCGCCAGGCGCCGTTCTTCGGCTGGCTCAACGATCTCTCCACCATGGATCCGTACTTCATCCTGCCGGTCATCATGGCGGTGGCGATGTACCTGCAGTTCAAGTTGAACCCGGCGCCGCCCGACCCGGTGCAGGCCAAGGTGTTCGCTTTCATGCCGGTGGTGATGGCAGTGACCATGGCCTGGTTCCCGTCGGGCCTGCTGCTCTACTGGATCACCAACACCGTGCTCTCGATCCTGCAGCAGTGGCACATCAACAAGATCGTGGAACGGGAGAGCGCCGCGAAGCCCTGACGGACCGCGGCCGGCGCCACCATCGGGGGAAGGGGAGGGGAGAGCGCAATGGACACGACACAGGCATCCTCGGGGCTCAGCCGCTCGCTGCAGCCCCGGCACATGTTCATGATCACGATCGGCGGCATCATCGGTGCCGGATTGTTCGTGGGCAGCAGCTCCGCCATCGCCACCGCCGGGCCTGCCGTGGTGGTCAGTTATGCGCTCACCGGCCTGCTCATCCTGCTGGTCATGCGCATGCTCGGCGAGATGGCGGTCTCGAACCAGGGCGTCCGCAGCTTCACCGAATTCGCCCGCGCCGGTCTCGGCAACTGGGCAGGTTTCTCCGTCGGTTGGCTGTACTGGTACTTCTGGGGCATCGTCATCCCGATCGAGGCCATCGCCGGCGCCAAGATCCTCCATGACGAACTGGGCTTCACCGCCTTGACCGAACTGCAGACGGGCAGCCTGCTGATGCTGGTGATGACAGCCGTGAACCTGATGTCGGCCCGCTCCTATGGCGAGTTCGAGTTCTGGTTCTCTTCCATCAAGGTCGCGGCAATCATCGCCTTCATCGCCGTGGCCGCCGCTTTCGCTTTCGGCATCACTTCGTCCGGCAATACCTTCGGCAACCTCGTGCAGCATGGCGGATTCGCGCCGTTCGGCTGGGTGGCGGTGCTGGCGGCAGTCACCACGGTGATCTTCTCGATGATGGGTGCGGAAATCGTCACCATCGCCGCCGCCGAGTCCACCGAACCGGCCAAGGCCGTGGCGCGCATGACCTCCAGCGTGATCACGCGCATCATGCTGTTCTACGTGCTGTCGCTCACCTTGATTCTCGCGGTGGTGCCCTGGAACACCATCGTGCCTCCCGAATCGCCGTTCACGGTGGCGCTGGCCACGATGGGAATTCCCGCTGCCGGCACGATCATGAGCTTCATCATTCTCACGGCCGTGCTGTCCTGCCTGAACTCCTGTTTCTACATCTGCTCGCGGGTGCTGTTCGTGCTCGCCGAAAAAGGCGATGCACCGCGCTGGCTGGTGAAGACCAACGAGCGGAAGGTGCCGGCACGCTCGGTGCTGCTGGGTGCCGCTTTCGGTTTCGCCGGGCTCTATGCCGAAGCGCTGTTCGCCGACGTCTTCAGCTTCCTCGTGAATGCCACGGGCGCCATCATCCTGTTCATCTACGTGGTGATGGCGGTGGCGCAGTGGCGTTTGCGTCGGCGCAT
>JBJTPC010000454.1:0-3222 GCA_046074905.1 Gammaproteobacteria bacterium | reverse complement strand
CTCGACGGCTCGTCCCGGCCGCTGGCCAGCCGCTGGCGCTACGCCATGCCGAATGATGCGAAGATCGCCACCGCCGAGCCCTGGATCTTCGATGTCATGGCGCGCACCGGCCGCGCCGTGCGGTTGCCATCCCTGCCCATCACGTTTCTCACGCCAGTAGAGGCGAGGGATGCCTGGTGGTCCACCGATGGCCGCACGCTTTACCTGATCGCGCGTGGTCGCTATGCGAAGTCGATGAGCTTGCAACTCATCGATCCGGCGACGGGCGGTGCGCGGGAACTCATCGCCGAGACCGCCCGGACCTTCCTCGAGTCCGCCGACCTCGGCCAGCGACCGATGGTGCATGTACTCCGCAATGGCGATGTCTTGTGGTTCTCCGAGCGCGACGGGCAGGGTCGTCTTTACCTGCATGACGGCGTCACCGGTCAACTCAAGCGGTCTCTCACCAGGGGGGACTGGACGGTCCGCAACCTCCTGCGGGTGGACGAGGAGGCGGGCGTGGTGTTCATTGCCGCCACGCGCGAGCCCGGTCCCGACATCGATCCCTATCACCGCCACGTCTACCGCGTGCGGCTCGTCGATGGTGCGGTCACGCGACTGACGCCCGAAGAGGCAGACCATGCGGTGGCTGGCGTGCAGGACTCGATTTTCGACCGGCCCGCCGGCACGGCCGGCTTCTCGCCATCGGGTCGCTATTTCCTCGCGACCCATACCCGCGCCGACCTGCCGGCGAAGACCGTCCTGCGGCGGGCGGACGGCCGCTGGGTTGCCGACGTCGAGCAGGCCGACCTGTCACGACTGCTGGCGACGGGGTTCACGCCGCCCGAGCGCTTCATGGCGCTGGCGGCCGACGGGAAGACGCCGCTCTACGGGCTGATTTTCCGTCCGTCCGACTTCGACCCTGCCAGGCGCTATCCGGTCATCGACAATCCGTATCCCGGACCGCAGAGCCGGCGTACCACGGTCGACCTGCTGCAGGAAGCCTTTGGCCGCGGTGGAGCACAGGCTTTCGCCGAACTCGGGTTCATTGTCGTCGCCATGGACGGACGTGGCTCGCAGGGTCGATCGAAGGCCTTCCGCGACGAGTCGTACGCGGGTCTTTCGCAGGCCGGCCATCTCGATGACCACGTGGCGGTAATCCGCGAACTTGCCCGTCGTCATCCCTCCATGGATCTCGAACGGGTGGGCATCTACGGTACTTCCGGCGGGGGATACGCCACCGTCAATGCCATGGCCAGATTCCCCGATTTTTTCAAGGTCGGCATCGCCGAGGCCGGCAACCACGACCAGCGTGGCTACCTGGCCGTGTGGGGTGAGACCTACAACGGACCCGAGGTGGGCGACAACTACACCGCGGCCGCCAATCGCCTGCTGGCGGCCAATCTCCGGGGTCGCTTGTTCCTCCTGCACGGCGACATGGACTCGAACGTGTTGCCGAGCCAAACGCTCCAGCTCGCCGACGCACTGATCCGCGCGAACCGTGACTTCGACCTGCTGATCGTACCCAATGCAGGGCACGGCACGCTCGAACCGCGCAGCTATGCGTTGCGGCGGGCGTGGGATTTCATGGTGCGCCACCTGATGGGGGCCGAACCGCCCACGGACTACCGCTTCCCGCCCGCACCGCCGCCGCAATAGCCCGACGCCTTCCTTTTCACCCGACTCGAGGCGAGTTCCATGCGCGTGATCCTGCTGTTCCTTGGTCTGCTCCTTGCCGCACCGGCGGGCGCGGAGTCCTACGATGTGGTGCTGGCCGGTGGCAGGGTGATGGACCCGGAGACCGGGCTGGATGCGACCCGGCACGTCGGCATCCGGCAGGGCCGTATCGTCCGCATCAGCACGACGCCACTCGCCGGCACCCGCGTCATCGACGTGCAGGGCCTGGTGGTCGCTCCCGGGTTCATCGACCTCCACCAGCATGCGCAGGATCCGGCCAGCAGTCGCCTGAAGGCCTACGATGGCGTGACCACCGGCCTCGAGATGGAGATCGGTGTGCCCGACGTGGCGGCCTTCCTCGGCCGGAAGCGTGGTGTCTCGCTCATCAACTACGGCACCACGGCGAGCCATCCGGCGGCCCGGGCCTACGCATTCGGTGCGCCGCTCAAGGAGCCCTATCTGGTCGCCCCTTCGGGCCCGGCCACCAACCTGGCCGCCACGGGCGAACAACGCCAGCGCATGGACGAGCGTCTCGGCGGCGAACTCGACGCCGGTGCTCTCGGCATCGGCATGGGCATCCAGTACACACCCGGATCCACGCGCCAGGAGATCATCGATACCTGCCGGCTGGCGGCGGCGCGCAACGTCCCGGTGTTCACGCATGTGCGCAGTTTCGGTCGCATCGAGCCCGGCTCCAGCATCGAGTCGGTCGGCGAGGTCATCGGTGCCGCGGCGGTGACCGGGGCCGCGCTGCAGATCGTCCACATCAACAGCAGTTGCATCAAGGACGGACTGGAGTGCATCGCGATGGTGGCGGGCGCGCGTGCCCGCGGGCTGGACATCACTGCCGAGGCCTACCCTTACATCGCCGGCATGACGGCCATCAACTCCGCGCTCTTCAATGCGGGCTGGCGCGAAAAGCTCGGCGTGGATTACGACGCCCTGATGCTGCCGGATAGCGGCGAGCGCCTGACGCGGGAGCGGTTCGACAAGTTGCACGCAGCACCGGAGCCGCTGCCCGTCATCCTCTTCGCGAACACGCAGGAGATGGTGGACCAGGTAATCGCCGAACCGCTGGTGATGATCGCCAGCGACGGCGAGGACGGACACCCGCGCAATGCGGGCACCTATGCCAAGATCCTGGCGCGCTACGTGCGCGAGCGCGGCAGCGTCACGCTGATGGATGCACTGCGCAAGATGAGCCTGATGCCGGCGCAGCGCCTCGAGAAGTCATCGCCGGCTGCGCGCCGGCTCGGGCGACTGCAGGAAGGCGCCGATGCCGACGTGATCGTGTTCGATGCGGCCACGGTTGGCGACCGCGCCACCTTCCAGAAGCCGCGCGAGCCGAGCGTCGGCATGAAGTACGTGCTGGTCGGCGGCACGCTGCTGATCGACAACGGCAAGTTCGTCGAGGGCGTATTCCCGGGACGGGCCATCGTCGGCGGCAGTCGTTGACCGGGCGCGGCCTGCCGGCCGCGCCTCATTCGACGTTCTGCACCTGCTCGCGCATCTGCTCGATGACCACCTTCAGGTCGACGGCGACGCGGGTCGTCGCCGGGTCCTGGC
>JBJTPC010000453.1:0-2411 GCA_046074905.1 Gammaproteobacteria bacterium | reverse complement strand
CGAGGCGGACGACACGCTGGCCATGGAGCACGACGAGCGCATGACGGCGGGCGAGACCGGCGAGCTGTCGCATCGCTGGTGCACCGAGTGCGTGGTGCTGGCGCCGGCCGGCGGAGCCGCGGTGGATCGCCGCGCCGTGCGTGAGACGCTGGCCGCCCTCGGCAGCAGCCTGGTGGTGGCCGGTCACGAGCGCAAGGTCAAGGTCAAGGTGCATGTGAACGACCCGGAACTGGTGTTCCGCGCGATGGAAGCCTTCGGCACGGTACAGGGGCAGAAAGCCGACGACATGCAGCGGCAGCAGGAGAGCGCGCACCATGCCCGTCGCCAGCAGGTCGCCATCGCCACCGATACCGCCGGCGATCTCCCGGAAGAGTGGCTCGAGCGCTACGACATCCATGCCGTGCCGGCGCGGGTCACGATCGGTACCCGCAGTTATCTCGACAAGGTGACACTCGACCTCGCCACCATGTTCAGCCTGCTCGAGGACCCAGCCACCCCCTTTCCGAAATCCAGCCAGCCGCCCCCCGGCGATTTCCGTCGCGTCTTCGACTTCCTGGCCTCGCACTATCCGGCCGTCGTGAGCATTCACGTGACGCGCGCCAACAGCGGGACTTGCGGCGCGGCCGAGGTCGCTGCCACCCGCGTGCAGGCGCGAGGGGGCGTCCACGTGATCGACAGCCGCAATGCCTCCGTCGGCCAGGGATTGCTGACCATGGCGGCAGCCGAGTGCGCCGCCACCGGCGCCAGTGCGGACGAGGTGGTCCGCCTGGTGGAACGCCTGCGTCCGCATACCCATACCTACGCCTTGCCGACCACCCTCGAGTTTGCGGTGCGCGGCGGCCGTATCCCGGCCTGGGCAGGCCATGTGGCCCGATGGCTCCGGATGACCCCGCTCATCTGCAGTACCCCCGCAGGCCCGGTCGGTATCGGTGGCGTCCTGTTCGGTCGTACCGGTCTCACGCACCAGTTCAGGCGCTGGGTCAGCAAGCGCGTCCGGCCCGACCTGCGTTACCGGCTCCTGGTCGGGCACGGCCTCGTCGAGGAGCAGGGACGTGAACTGCTGGCAGCCCTCACCGCGGCACACCCGAACATCATCGAAAGCCACCTGATCACGGTGGGCACCGCGCTCACGGTCCATGGTGGCCCGCGCCTGCTTGCGGTGGGTCTGCAAGTGGTGGTGGACGATCTCGAACTCGCCGAAGCCTTGCCCCGATGAAGCTGGACACCCTCGCCATCCATGCTGCACGCCAGCCGGACCCCTCGACGGGAGCCATCGCCCCACCGCTGGTGATGTCGACGACGTTCGAGCGGGATGCGGACGGTACCTACCCCCGGGGCCACTATTACGGACGGGCGGGCAATCCCAACCGCGGCGAGCTCGAGGCGGCGCTGGCCGCACTCGAGGACGGCGCCGGTGCGTGCGCCTTCGCCAGCGGCCAGCAGGCCACCCTGTCCATCTTCATGAGTCTGCGTCCGGGCGATCATGTCGTGGTCGGGCACGACTGCTATTGGGGCACCCGACAACAACTGCGGGCACAACTGGCCCCGCTCGGTGTGACTCATTCGACCGTCGATACCACGGACCTCGCGGCCGTGGCCGCGGCGTTCACGCCGGCCACGCGACTGCTCTGGGCGGAAACACCCTCGAACCCGCTCCTGCGCGTCAGCGACCTCGCGGCCCTGGCAGCGCTCGCGCACGCGCGGGGTGCGGTACTGGTCGCCGACAACACCTTTGCCACGCCGGTCCTGCAGCAGCCGCTGCGGCTTGGTGCCGACCTGGTCCTGCACAGCACCACCAAGTACATCGGCGGTCACAGCGATCTCACCGGCGGGGTGGTGGTGGTACGTGAGCCGGGACGCTGGCTGACCGCGCTCCGCGCCTTCCAACTGGAGGGCGGCGGTGTCCCGTCGCCGTTCGATTGCTGGCTGGCCCGTCGCAGCCTGATGACCCTGCCGGTGCGCGTACGCACCCAGGCTGCCAGCGCCGCGGCACTTGCCGAGCGACTGGCGCAGCACCCGTCCGTGACGGCGGTGCACTATCCGGGGCTGTCGTCGCACCCCCAGCACGACATTGCCCGGCGGCAAATGGCCGGCTTCGGGGCCATGCTGTCCTTCGAGGTCCGCGGCGGCATGACCGAGGCACTGGGCGTGGCGGCCCGGCTGCGCCTGTTCACGCGCGCTACCAGTCTCGGCGGCGTGGAAAGTCTCGTGGAACATCGTGCGTCGATGGAGGGACCGGGAACGGCAACCCCGGCGTCGCTGCTGCGTGTCTCGGTCGGGCTGGAAGACGAGTCGGACCTGGCCGCCGATCTCTCGCAGGCGCTGGACGGCCTCTGAGCGACCACGCGCCGGAGCGCGGGATCCTCAGCCGGTGGACCGACCAATCCGTGCGAGCGCCTCGCCGCTGACGC
>JBJTPC010000452.1:0-6149 GCA_046074905.1 Gammaproteobacteria bacterium | reverse complement strand
TTCGTGACCGACATGCTCGGCGATCTCGATGTTGGCACCATCCAGCGTGCCGATCGTCAGGGCACCGTTCAGCGCCAGTTTCATGTTGCCGGTGCCACTGGCCTCCAGCCCAGCAGTCGAGATCTGCTGCGACAGGTCCGCGGCCGGCATCACCTGCTGGGCGAGGGAGACGTCGTAGTCCGGCAGGAACGCCACACGCAGTCGGCCGGCGATGACGGGATCGTCGTTGACCCGTCGCGCCACGGCATTCACCAGCTTGATGACTGCCTTTGCCATGGCATAACCGGGTGCGGCCTTGCCGGCGAACATGACGGTTCGCGGAACGAAGTCCGCCTGCGGTGACTCGAGGATGCGCTGGTAGCGCCAGATCACGTAGAGCAGGTTCAGCAACTGCCGCTTGTATTCATGGATGCGCTTGACCTGGACATCGAACATCGACTGCGGATCGATGACCAGGCCCATGCGACGCTGCACCTCCGCCGCCAGCCGCCGCTTGTTGGCTGCCTTGATGTCGCGGAACTCGGCCCGGAATGCGGCGTCGTCGATGGCCCAGCGCAGGCGCTCCACCTCTTCGAGATCGTTTTCCCAACCATGCCCCAAATGGCGCGTGAGCAACGCCGCCAGGCCGGGATTGGCCTGCACCAGCCAGCGGCGCACGGCGATGCCGTTGGTCACGTTGGTGAAGCGTTCGGGATAGAGGCGCGCGAATTCCGGGAACAGGTCGCGCCGTACGAGATCGCTGTGCAGCGCGGCGACGCCATTGACGTGACGGCTGGCCATCACGGCGAGATTGGCCATGCGCACCCGGCGCCCGTGGTTCTCATCGATGGCCGAGAGGCGTCGGCGCAGCTCGTTCAGCCCCCCGGGCGGGATGGCAGCCTCCCCCATGGCGGCCGCCCTTCCCGTGGCCTCGTCGAGGAAGTCGCGGTTGAGCAGGTAGATGATCTGCAGATGGCGCGGCAACAGGCGCTCGAAGAAATCGACCGGCCAGGTCTCGAGCGCCTCCGGCAGCAAGGTGTGGTTGGTATAGCCGAAAGTGCGGCACGCGATGCCGCAGGCCTGCTCCCACGCCAGCCCGTGGACATCGACGAGGAGGCGCAGCAACTCGGGCACTGCCAGCGTCGGGTGCGTATCGTTCAGCTGGATAGACCAAGCCTCGGGCAGGCCGGCGATGTCCCGACCCTCGCCGAGATGGGTGGCGAGGAGATCCTGCAGCGACGCGGAGACGAAGAAGTACTGCTGCCGGAAGCGCAGCTCCTTGCCCTGCGGCGTGGTGTCGTCCGGGTAGAGGATGCGCGACAGGTTCTTGGCGTCGATCTGCTCGGCGACCGCCTCGGGATAGCGGCCGGCATTGAACACCTGCACGTGGAAGGGCTGCACGGCACGGCCGGACCAGAGGCGGAGATGATTGACCGTGGCGCTGCGGTTGCCGGGGACAAGTTGGTCGAAGGCGACCGCATAAACGTCCTGGGTGTCGATCCATTGGTAGTGGACACGGTCGTCCTCACCGGCGGTGGCGGTGCAGCGGCCACCGAAGCTGATGCGGTAGCGGGCGTCCGTCCGCGGCATTTCCCAGGGATTGCGCACGCGCAACCAACTGCTGGCACGCTCCTGCTGCGCACCGTCCTCGTCGATCACCTGCTCGAAGATGCCGTAGTCGAAACGGATGCCGTAGCCGACGGCCGGATAGTGGAGTGTTGCCAGGGAGTCGAGGTAACAGGCGGCCAACCGGCCGAGACCGCCGTTGCCGAGACCGGGGTCCGGTTCAAGGCGGACGATCTCGTCATAGTCGAAACCGAGGTCCGCCAGGACCTGGCGGGTCTCCTGCTCGAGGTTTTGCCCGAGGCTGGCCACCGCGTTGGGCAGCGAGCGCCCGGGGAGGTACTCCATCGACAGGTAGCACACGCGCTTCGCGCCGGACGCCGCGACGCGCTCCTGGGTGGACACCCAGCGTGCAGTGAGTTCCTCATGCACCGCGAGCGACAAGGCATCGTAGATGTCGCGGGCGGTTGCCCTGCCCGGCAGCTTGCCCAGGGAGCGCAGCAGGCGGGTCAGCAGCGCCGTCCGGACCTTGCCGGGCTGGAACACGGCCAACAGACCGGACCGGCTTTGTTCTACTTCCGTCACTACCTGGAACTCCATTTGTCTCACGCTGTCATGCGATTTTAAACGAAAAACCTACCCGCGGTGCCGGCATCGGCACCGCGCCTGTCCCGAGCGGTTATCATGCATGGATGAGCGTCACTGTCAGCGAGCCCACGCAGGCCCCTCCCTTGTTGCTGCGAAGGGCGCACGTGACCGAGACTCACGCACTGGCAGCGCTCGTCAATTCCGCCTACCGCGGCGAGTCCAGCAAGGCGGGATGGACGACGGAAGCGGACCTGCTCGGCGGCCAACGGACCGACCCTGAGAGCTTGCGGGAAGTGCTCGGCCAGACGGGAATCGACGCACCGGTCGTTCTCGTGAGCGAGGATGACGCGGGACTCGCCTGCTGCGTGCACCTCGAGCCCCTCCCCGGCCAGGCGGCATACCTCGGCATGCTCACCGTGCGCCCTGGCGGGCAGGCGCGGGGGCTCGGACGGCGCCTGCTCGCCGCGGCCGAGCAGTGGGCTGCCGGGCATTGGGGAACGCGCGAGATCCGCATGACCGTCATCGCCCAGCGCACCGAACTGATCGAGTGGTACGAACGTCGCGGCTACCGCGCGACCGGCGAGACCCGGCCGTTCCCCTACGGCGACGAACGGTTCGGGCAACCGCGCCGGCCAGACCTGCACTTCCGCGTGTTTTCCCGCCGCCTCGAGGGCCTCCACGCCACGCACGAGGGGCCGTAGATGACCGCGACCTCGCTACCCATCATTCCGCGTGCAGTCTGTGTGTACTGCGCATCCAGCAAGTCCTGCGCACCTCATCATCATGCCGATGCCCGGCGCCTTGGCGAACTGCTGGCCCTGGACGGCAGGACTGTCATCTACGGCGGCAGCAAGTCGGGCTCGATGGGGGCCCTGGCGGACGGCGCGCTGGGCGCCGGGGGCCAGGTTCTCGGCGTCCTGCCCAACTTCCTGGCCGACATGGAACTGGCGCACGGCTCGCTGTCGGAACTGCTGCTCGTCGATGACATGCGGACGCGCAAGCACCTCATGCTGAGCCGCAGCGCCGCAGTCATCGCCCTGCCTGGTGGAACGGGCACCTTCGAGGAACTGCTGGAAACGCTGACTCTCAAGCGACTGGGGTTGTGGACCGGTCCGATCGTGATCGTGAACCGGGATGGCTATTACGAACCCTTGCGGCAACTGCTGCTGGCCGCCATCGGAGAGCGCTTCATGGCCGACGCCCACGCCCGCATGTGGGTGATGGTCGAGAGCGTGGAAGACGCGCTCATCGCTCTCGACACCGCACCGGCCTGGTCGGCCGCCGCACGCCAGTTCGCTGCGGTATGACATCGCCGGTCCGCGCCGGAGTGTCCTTTCGTCCTGCGATGGCGGCGTGGCGGCAGCGCCTGCCGGGACTGGTGCTGACACTGCTCTTGCCGACCCTGGCGCATGCCTGGGGAGCGGATGGCCACCGCATCACCGGTTATGTCGCCCAGCCGTTGCTCGGCCCCGTGGCGGTGCGCGAGCTCCGCGAGTTGATGGGCGGGGTCGACGTACCCGCCTGGTCGACCTGGATGGACGAGCAACGTGACCGCCTGCGCACGACCGTCCCCGGTTCACCGAAGTGGCATTACGACAACCGCCCGGTCTGCAGAGAGGCGCCGCGCGAGGAGGTCTGTCCTGACGGCGATTGTGCTTCCGAGCAGGCGGACCGGCTGATGGGCGTCCTGAGTGACCCGGAGGCGCCGGTCGAGGCCCGCCGACAGGCCGTCCTCATGCTGGTCCACATCATCGGCGACCTGCACCAACCGCTGCATGCGGGTGAGCATGGCGACCTCGGCGGCAACCAGGTCCGCGTCACCCTGGTCGGTCCGCTGTTTCCCACCAATCTCCATGCCGTCTGGGACAGTGATCTGGTCAACATGACGCTCTGGCAGGGCCCCACCACCACCGCAGCGGGTATCACCATGGTCCGCGGCAATGCGCAGCGACTGGCCCGGCGCTTCCGGCCACGGTTCGCAGCCTGGCGGACCGGCTCCGTCGAGAACTGGTTCGAGGAATCGCGCGCCCTGTCGCGGCAGTTCGTCTACGCGCCCCTGCCGGGATTCCGCTGCGACCTGCCCACGCAGGCGAAGGGTGCCGCACCCCTGGCGCTCCCGACCGCCTATGTGGAGACCGCCCGCAGCCTGGTGCCGGGGCAACTGGCCCGCGCCGGGGTGCGCATCGCACACGTGCTGAACACGACATTGGAAGCCGCCGCGAGACGCCGCCAGACAAGCGTCGCGCGGACACCGCCGTAGAATTCAGGCATGGACCAGACCCCCATCAATCTCTCCGTCCTCGACATCTTCAAGGTCGGCATCGGCCCGTCGAGTTCCCACACGATGGGCCCGATGAACGCGGCCCGGCAGTTTGCGCTCGACCTGCAGGAGCAGGGACTGCTGCCGCGTGTCCACAAGGTTGCCATCCAGTTGTACGGATCGCTGGCCCTGACCGGTCGCGGCCACTGCACCGACCGCGCCGTGCTGCTGGGCCTCGAGGGAATGGAGCCCGCGACTCTCGATCCGGAGGCGATGGAACCGGCCCTCGCCCGCATCCGCGGAGAACGCGAACTGCGACTGCTCGGGAGCCACACGGTCGCGTTCGATGAACCGCTTGATCTGCTGTTCCATCGCGATCAGGTGCTGCCGCTCCACGCCAACGGGATGCGTTTCACCGCCTTCGACGCGGCCGATGTGCGCCTGCACGCCGAAGAGTTCTACTCGACTGGTGGTGGATTCATCGTTCGTGCCGCCGAGTTCGGCGCCAGCACGGATACCGCCCAACCGGTGTTGCTGCCCCATGCTTTCTGGGACGCCGGCTCGCTCCTCGGTCGCTGCCGCGAGACCGGCCTCGATCTCCATGAACTGGTGCTCGCCAACGAGTCTGCGTTCCGGCCGGTCCTCGAGACCCGGGAGCGCCTGCTCCATCTCTGGGCCGTGATGCAGGGCTGCGTGGGTCGCGGCTTTTCCGCCCAGGGCCTGCTGCCCGGGGTACTCAAGGTCCGTCGGCGCGCCCCGAAACTGCACCGCATGCTGAGCGAAGCCGCGAACCCCGGCGCCATGGAGGCGATGGACTGGGTCAATGCCTGGGCGCTGGCGGTCAACGAGGAGAATGCCGCCGGCGGCCGCGTCGTCACCGCACCGACCAACGGCGCCGCCGGCATCGTGCCTGCCGTGCTGATGTACTACCGCCGTTTCGAACCGGGCTCAAGCGAGGACGGGGTGGTGCGTTTCCTGCTGGCGGCGGGTGCCGTCGGCATGCTCTACAAGCGTAATGCCTCGATCAGCGGCGCCGAGATGGGTTGTCAGGGCGAAGTCGGGGTCGCCTGCTCCATGGCAGCTGCCGGCCTGGTGGCCGCCCTCAATGGCACCAACGAACAACTCGAGAACGCCGCCGAGATCGGCATGGAGCACAATCTCGGCTTGACCTGCGACCCGATCGCCGGCCTCGTGCAGATTCCCTGCATCGAGCGCAACGCCATGGGCGCAGTCAAGGCGATCAACGCCGCACGTCTCGCGATGCGTGGCGACGGCACGCACAAGGTCTCGCTGGACATGGTCATCGCCACCATGCGGCAGACTGGCGAGGACATGAAGACCAGTTACAAGGAAACCTCGCAGGGCGGACTCGCGGTCAATGTCCCGGAGTGCTGAGGCACCCGACGTGTTGGCGCCTCAACCCGTGGCCTGAAGGCCCTGCGCGATGCCACTGATGCTGGCCAGCAGGGCCTCGAACAGGTCACGGTCCTCGCGGTCACCGGCCCGCCAACGCCGCAGCAGGTCGACCTGCATCAGGTGCATGGGATCCACGTAGGGGTTGCGCAGCTTGATGGCCCGCTGGATCGTGGGATCCCCGTCCAGCAATCGCCCCTCCCCCTTCAGGCGCAGGAGATGGGCCACGGTGCGCTGGTACTCGGCAGTGATTGGCTGGAGATAATCGCCCAGGCCCGCAGGTGCCAGCCGTGCATAGAACCCGGCGATTTCCAGGTCCGTCGTCGCCAGCTGCTGCTCGACGTCG
>JBJTPC010000451.1:0-4977 GCA_046074905.1 Gammaproteobacteria bacterium | reverse complement strand
AGATTCGCGGCGGAGGAGGCGCATCGGCTTGGGCTGGTGCACGAGTTGTGCGCACCTGACCAGCTCGATGCGACCGTCCAGCGCTGCATCGGGGAGTTGCTGGCAGGCGGTCCGGTGGCCTTGGCCGAAGCCAAGGCCCTGTTGCGTGCAGTGGCCGGTCGGCCTCTCGAAGCGGAGCTGGTGGAGACCACTGCGGCGTGGATCGCCCGCGTCCGCAGCACCCCCGAGGCCGAAGAGGGGATCGGCGCGTTTCTGGCGAAGCGCCCCCCGGCGTGGCGAGCATGATCCGCAAGCTGCTGATTGCCAACCGCGGCGAGATTGCCTGTCGGGTCATCCGCACGGCCAGACGCCTTGGCATCATGACGGTGGCCGTGTACTCGGATGCCGATGCCCAAGCGCTGCATGTGCGCCTGGCCGACATCGCCGTGCGTCTCGGCCCGGCCCCGGCGCGCGAGTCCTACCTCGATATCGACAGGGTCATCGGGGCGGCCGTCGCCGCCGGTGCGGAAGCGATCCATCCGGGGTACGGTTTCCTGTCCGAGAACGCCGAGTTTGCCGCGGCTTGTGTCGCTGCCGGCCTGGTATTCGTCGGTCCACCGGCCGCGGCCATCCGCGCGATGGGTGGCAAGAGCGAAGCCAAGGCACTGATGATGGCGGCGGGCGTGCCCGTGGTTCCCGGCTACCATGGCGAGAACCAGTCCGCCGACGTGCTGCTGGCCGCCGCCGAGAGTCTCGGCTATCCGGTGCTGTTGAAGGCCAGCGCCGGCGGTGGTGGCAAGGGCATGCGCATCGTGCGCTCCGCCGCCGACTTCCCGGCCGCCCTCGACGGTTGCCGGCGCGAGGCAGCCTCGAGTTTCGGCAATGACCGCATTCTCGTGGAGCGCTATCTGGAGCGGCCGCGGCACGTCGAGGTGCAGGTCTTCGCCGACCGGCATGGCCATTGTCTCTATCTCCACGAACGGGACTGCTCGCTGCAGCGTCGTCACCAGAAGGTCATCGAGGAAGCACCGGCCCCGGGCCTGTCTCCGGCCCAGCGTCGGGCCATGGGGGAGGCGGCCGTGGCCGCTGCCCGGGCAGTGGACTATGTCGGTGCCGGGACGGTGGAGTTCATCCTCGCGACCGACGGCACCTTCCACTTCATGGAGATGAACACCCGCCTGCAGGTGGAACATCCGGTCACCGAGATGATCACCGGTCTCGACCTGGTCGAATGGCAGCTGCGCGTGGCCGCAGGCGAGCCGCTGCCCCTGACCCAGGAGGAAGTGCCGCTGCACGGGCATGCTTTCGAGGCGCGCGTGTACGCGGAGGCTCCGGCGAAGGGCTTTCTGCCCTCGACGGGCCGGTTGCTGCACTTGCGATTCCCCGAGCCGGACGACAGTGTCCGCATCGACAGCGGCGTGGAGGCCGGAGACGAAATCACGCCCTGGTACGACCCGATGATCGCCAAGGTGATCGTGCACGGCGCGGATCGCGAAAGTGCCCGCCGCCGGCTCGATGCCGCGCTCGCGGCCTGCGAGGTGGCAGGGCCCGAGCACAACGTGAATTTTCTCCGCCGCTTGCTGGCCCTGCCCGATTTCGCCGAGGGTCGTGTCGATACCGGCCTGATCGAACGCGCCGGACAGGTCCTGCTGGCCGTCGCCCCGGTGTCCGCCGATCTGTTGCGGGACATCGCTGCCCGCGAGCTCACCGCCGAGACTGCGGACGCCGGTCGGCGCGCGGGCGCGAGCACGGACGTCACCAGTCCCTGGGCGGCCGTCGATGGCTGGCGCCTCGGTCAGACCCCCCAGCGTCGCTACCGATTCCGTGTGGGTGACGAGGTCGTGACCGTGGTCGCTTGCGCCGATGTGCGGCCTGCCCTGGACCTCACCGTCGTGATCGACGGCGCGAAGCGCCATCTGTTCCATGCGGGCGAGGCCGCCGTGGTGGAGCGGGTCGATCCGCTGGCCGAGGCGGTGGCTGCCGCTGCCCGGACCGCGGGCAGCGGACATCCCGGCCTGCGGTCGCCGATGCCGGGGCGGGTCGTCGCGCATCTGGTCGAACCCGGGCAGCACGTGGCCTCTGGCAAGCCGGTGCTGGTGATGGAAGCGATGAAGATGGAACACACGCTGACCGCCCCCACGGCCGGCATCGTGCGGGCCTTCCGTCACGCTCCCGGCGAGCAGGTCACCGAAGGCGTGGCGCTCGTCGACTTCGACGCGGACCCGGGTTGAGTCTGGCCGGAAGCAGGTCCTGCTGCCCCCGGCGTGACCCGGTGGTCGCTCAGGGCTTCAGCGCCAGGCCAGGCGCCGGCTCGGCGGCTTGCAGCCGACGTGCGTTGCGCTCGTTGACTTCCAGTACCCGCAGGATGTTCTCGCCGGCGAGCTTGGCGAGGTCGCGCTCGGTCCAGCCGCGGCGGATGAGTTCGGCGAACAGGTTCGGGTACATCGAGACATCCGTGAGCCCCTCCGGCCACGCATCGTTGCCGTCGTAGTCTCCCCCCAATCCGAGATGGTCGATGCCGGCCACCCGCCGGATGTGGTCGATGTGGTCGGCCACCTTGGAGATCGACGGCACCGGAATCTTCACGGCGTCGAATTCGGCCCGCGCCGCCGCCCGCTCGGCATCGGTCCTGGCTTCGCGCAGGGCAATGTTCATCCGCATCATCGCCGGTTGCATCACCTTGGCGACGTCGCAGTCCACGAAGCCGGCGACGAAAGTCACCATGACCACGCCGCCATTGGCGGGAAGCTGCCGCAGGATGTCATCGGGTACGTTGCGCGGCACGTTGCACACGCCACGGGCACCCGCATGCGAGAACATCACGGGTGAGCGCGTTACCTTGAGCGCCGCCGCCATGGTCTCCGGCGCGGTATGCGCCAGATCGACCACCATTCCCAGCCGATTCATTTCGCGGACCACTGCTTCGCCGAAGGGCGAGAGGCCGCCAACCCGGGGCGGCACCATCGCCGCCGCGTCTGCCCAGTCGAGATGGACGTTGTGGGTCAGCGTCATGTAGCGGACGCCGAGATCATAGTAGGTGCGCAGCAACGGCAGCGAGTTCTCGATGGAGTGCCCGCCCTCGATGCCGAGCATCCCCGGAATCTTGCCGGCCCGACGCGCCGACCGGACCTCGGCCGCCGTGCCGGCGAGCGTGAAGACGTCGCCATGGAGCCGGATCATTTCGCGGGCGATGGCGATTTGCTCGAGCTGCATCCGCGCGAAACTGGCCTCGCGGCGCTCCCCCGGAACATAGACACTCCAGAACTGCGCCTGCACGCCACCGGCCCGCAGACGCGGAATGTCCGTCTGGCCCGGTGCCCGGCCGCGCAACTCGTACTTCGCCGGCATGCCGGCCGCGTTCTTGTCCTCGCGCATTGCCCAGGGCAGGTCGTTGTGGCCGTCGAACAAGGTGGCCTTGGCGAGAAAAGCCCGCGCCCTGGCGAGTTCGGGCGCTTCCCCGGCGACGGCGGCGGGTGCCGCTGCCACAACCGGTAAAGCGAGGCACAGCACCAGGGCCGCGGCCACGAGGCGGGAGGAGCGGGGCAGGGCAATGAACAGGCGCATCGGCAAATCTCCGCAAGACGAGGGAGCAAGGTTAATGCAGCGGCGGACCGCGGACGGGAGCAATGTCAGACCCGCGTGAGGTAAAGACCGGAGAGCGTCATCGCCACCGCCTTGCCATCCGCGACTTCACGGAAGGCGACCCACTCGGGGCTGTCGGGTTCGTCGCGCAGGAAGAACTTCGCGCCACCGGCCGGCTCGAGGGGAATCACGCCGTCCAGCCACAGCCGACCCTCGCGCAGCACGACACGTCGGCTGCCGATCCAGGGGTCCTCGCTACGGTACTCGCCGATGTACGCCGCCCACTCCGCCGGTGGCTCGAGCCCCTTCCGGCCGACATGCGTCGGCGCATAATGGCAATGTGGTCCCCAGGAGGCGGAGACCACCGCGCCCGCCGGCTGGCCCGCCTCGCGGGCGAACGCCAGCGGGAACAAGGCGAAGTCCGCATGCAGCACATTGAACAGGTCGGGACCGGCAACGGACGCCTCCAGACCGACCCGTTCGCCACGATGCAGCAGCGCCAGCCGCGTCCCGCTCGCCATCACCTCGAGGACGCGCCCGTCGGTAGCGGTGTAACGGCCGGCATAGTCCGCGGCAGCGTCGACCTGCCATGCGGGGGCCGGTTTCGGGACGGGCGGCAGCGGCTGACCCTCGCGGCAGGCCCGCATCAGCCGCAGCGCGTATTCGGCCACCGGGCGCGGGCGGTAGCCCTGCATGGCATTGATCGAGGCGAAGACGCCGCAGCCGGCGTCGAGGTCCACTTCCAGCGCGGACGCGAAAGCCACCATGCCGCCGGTGTGCCGCAGCCGTGTATGGCCGTCGAGTCGGTCGTTGGCGATGCCGTAACCGTAGGCCGCCCCGGGACCGAAGTGCTCCGCGGGCTGGTGGCGCGCCATGAACTTCGCGAAACCGGCGGGCGAGACAAGCCGTCCCCCCGGTCCTTCGCCACGCCGGATCAGCAGGGTCAGGTAGGCCCCCATGTCCCGCGCCGGGGCGGCGATGCAGCCCGCCGCGGACGTGAAGGACATCACCGGCGCCCGGGCCAACTCACCGAAGCGCGGCAGGGGGCGGTCGGTCAGTCGCGCCATGTAGGCGGTGGCAACCCGGTCGGCGATTGCCGGGACGATGACGGGCTCGCTGGCGGTCATCCCGAGGGGCGCGAACAGGCGACGCCGGAAACTGTCCGCGAGCGAGCCGCCGTCGAGCTGGGCCAGCAGCAGACCCATCGCCTCGTAGCCCATGTTGCAGTAATGGAAAGTCTGTCCGGGGGCTGCGGTCGCGCGATAGCGCAAGGTGGGATCGGCCGGAAACAGCGCACCGTCGGGCAGGGCCGCGCCATGCGTCACCAGGTCGTGCGTGCTGATGCCACGGCTGTGGTCATCGAAACGCAGCCAGGGCAGGTAGTCGCGAATGGGTCAGTGCAGGTCCAGCTTGCCT
>JBJTPC010000450.1:0-6346 GCA_046074905.1 Gammaproteobacteria bacterium | reverse complement strand
CCTCGTCGAGCGAGACCGGCATGGCCAGGCTGCGGATCTCCGTCACCAGCGCGGCCGAGGCCTTCTGGATCGCACCGAAGCCATGGCCGGGATTGCCCGGCGCGGTAAGGAAGCGTGGCAGGCGGGTAATCTCGGGGTTCTCGAAGCGGTGGATGGTGCTGCCGATGGATGAAGCCGTCTGTGCGAGTGCCAAGGACAGACGCTCGAGTGCCGCGACGAGCGGCAACGCCTCGAAGTTACCGGAAGGCACGATGGCAGCATCCGTACCTGGCACCCGAAAGCGGGCAATCTCGTCTTCACCGCGCAGCGGCGGTCCGCCGTCCGCCAGCACCACCTGCGGATTGTCCCCTCCGTGCCGGGACTCGAACCGTATCTCGGCCTCCACGGCTACGATCGCGTCCAGCGCATTGCCGAGGACATGGGGCATCGTGCGGAACGAGAGCGGGTCCTGCAGCGGTCGTCCCGCTGCGGGTCGCCAGAGATCACTGCCCGCCAGGGCCCAGCGTAACTGCGTGGCCACGGTGACCAGGCCAGGGCGCGGACGGGCCGCCACGCTGACCTGCAGGAAAGGCGCCACATTGCCGTCCAACCCTTCCAGCGACAGCGCAAAAACCACCACCTCGCGCTCCAGCCAACGACGTGCCGCCACCACGACCAGCGCTGCCCGACCCACGGTCAGCGAGTTGTCGCCGATGATCGAGAGAAAGTCCTTGCCCACCAACTCGACGGGCTTGAGGCCCGCCAGCGCCAGTGCCTCCGCCGCAGGCATGATGCGTCCGCGATACTCCACCCGCCACTCGCCCGCCAGCGCCAGACCGATGTGGCTGGTGAGGAGGATGTCGGCCTCGCCGATACTGCCGCGCATCGGCACCAGCGGCGTGATGCCGGCATTCAGGAAAGCCGCGTACTGTTCCACCAGCGCCGGCTGCACGCCGCCCTGACCGGTGAGCAGCAGGTTGAGGCGCACCAGCATCGCTGCACGCACCGCTGCGGCAGACAGCCATGGCCCGATGCCGGCGGCATGGGCTCGCAGCGTGCCGAGATTGAAGCGGCGCGAGGCCGCCAGCAGGTCCGGGTCCAGCGCGCCATCACGCTGCAGTGAGCGGTGGTCCTTGTTCCAGCCGACACCGGTGGTGAGGCCATAAACCGGCTGTCCGGCGCGCGCTGCCGCCAGCACCGCCTCGAATCCGCGATTCACCCGCTCGCGGGCACCGGCCTCTATCACCACGGCACGACCACCGCTGGCCACGGCCGCAATCTCTTTCGGTTCGAGCACACGCGCCGCAAGCTCGAGGGGCGGCGCCTGCGCCGCAGAGGTCACGGGCAGCACCATCGACAGCAGGCCGGCCGCGGCCATCAGGTGGCGCACGCCGCGCAGCTTGCCGATCGCAAGAAGCGTCATGGTGCAGCACCACGCGGCGCGAATGACAGGACCACCAGTGAGACGGCTGCGGCCGCCATCACGTACCAGGCCGGAGCCATCGGTGTGTCCGCGCGTTCGGTCAGGAACGTGAGCACGGCCGGTGCGAAACCGCCGAACACGGTGGCCGCGAGGTTGTAGCCGACCGAGACACCACTGGAGCGCACCTCTACGGGGAACAACTCGGCGACGAGTGCCGGGGCACTGCCGGCGAACAGCGCGACCGCGAGACAGAACGCCGACTGGGTCAGCACCAGGGCGGTGAAGGTGCGCTCGTCCGCCAGCCAGGCCAGCAGCGGCCAACTCGATACCAGCAGCAACAGCGCACCGGCCGCGACGATGCGGCGCCGACCGTGGCGATCGGCCAGCCAGCCCGCGCCGAGACAACCCAGCGCCATGCAGGTATTGCCGACCAGTGCGGCCGTGAAGGCCTGCGGCGCCGGAAAACCGAGCACCCGTTGCACGAAGGTCGGCAGGTAGATGACCAGGGAGTAGACGGCCACCACCCAGACGACACTCACACCGGTGGCGACGCCGAGGGCGCGGCCGTGATGACGAAACAGGTTGCGCAGCGGCATCCACAGGCCGCCACGCGTGGCTTCCGGGTGGGCGGTGGTGCGCGCGCGCTCGAACTCCGGACTATCCGCCACGCGTGCGCGCAGCCACAGCCCGACCGGCACGATGGCGAGGCCGATGATGAAGGGGATACGCCAACCCCAGGCGGCCAGGTCCTCGGGGGAGAGCAGCGTGGTCACCGCTGTCGCGACCAGCGCACCGAGGATATTCGACAGCGCCATCGAACCTTGCAGCCACGCGGCGTATACACCGCGCTTGCCCGGCGGCGCGTGTTCGACCAGGAAGGACAGGGCACCGCCCAGTTCTCCCCCCGCCGACAATCCTTGCAGGATGCGGCCGCAGAGCAGCAGCAGGGGTGCCCCGATACCGATGGCCACATACGGCGGCGTGACGGCGATGCACAGCGTGCCGAGCGCCATCAAGCCCAGCGACGCGGTGAGTGCGGCCTTGCGTCCTGCACGGTCACCGTAGGCGCCGAGTACCACCGCACCGACGGGGCGGGCGATGAAGCCGACGCCGAACACGAGGAAGGCGGCGATGACACCGGCAACGCGATCCTGCGGCGGAAACACCAGGGGCGCGATGTACATGGCGAACAGCGCGTATACGGTGAAGTCGAACCACTCGAGCGCGTTGCCGACGGCGGCGGCGGCAATCGCACGGGTGCCGGAGGCCGGCGACGGGTGGGCGTTCATGGGGCTACCAGCGGCTGGAGATGATGGGTGGTGGCGGCCTCAAGCGCCTCGGGGTAACCCGCATCCGCATAGCGCAGCACGCCAAGACCGGTGTCGTTGTCGAGCGTCACCTGCAGGCGGGAGGCCGCCGACGCCGAACCGTCGGCGACCAGCGTGACGCCCGAGGACGTCATGTAGCCCGCATAGCCACCGCCGCCCGAGTGGATGGTCACGAGGTCGGCGCGCGAGGCGCAATTCAGCAGCGCGTTGAGCAGGGGCCAGTCCGCCACCGCATCGCTGCCGTCGCGGAGGTTCTCGGTCATGATGTTCGGGTGGGCCATTGCGGCGGCATCGAGATGGTCGCGCGTGAACGCCACGGGACCGGACAATTCGCCGCTGGCAACCATCGCGTTTACCTCGACGGCAAGCCGCGAACGCTCGCCGTGGCCCAGCCACGCGATGCGCGCCGGCAAGCCCTCGAAGGGAATCTGTGCCGCCAGCTGGATCCAGCGCTGCACCAGGGCGTTGTCGGGGAAGTTGGCGAGTAGGTGGGCGTCAATGCGCCGGATGTCCTCCGGGTCCCCCGAAAGGGCGATCCAGCGGAACGGTCCAATGCCGGCGCAGAACAACGGCCGCAGGAAGGCCTCGGTGAACACCGGGATCTCGAAGGCCCGGTCGATGCCGGCGCGCTTCGCCTGCGAGCGGATCAGGTTGCCGTTGTCGAAGACGATGGCACCGCGGTCGCGGAAGTCCAGCATCGCCTGGACGTGGACGGCAATGGAGGCGAGCGAATCATGGGTCAGCTCCTGCGCCCGCGTCGCCTTGTCCGCGCGCGACATTCCCGGCGCGTAGCCCAGCGGCACGTACCCATAGACGAGATCATGGGCGGAAGTCTGGTCGGTGACCACGTCGGGCGTGATGCCGCGACGCACCAGCTCCGGATAGACGTCTGCGGCATTGGCGCACAACCCCACCGAACCGGCCCGACCGCTGCTGCGCAGGGCGTCGACGGCGGCCAATGCGGCCTCGAGGTCGGGAGCGACGCTGTCGAGATAACCTGCCGCCAGCCGCTTGGCGATGCGGGCCGGATCGACCTCGACCACCAGCGCCGCTGCCCCGGCCAACCGGGCCGCCAGCGGCTGCGCACCACCCATGCCGCCGAGTCCGGCCGTCAGGATGAAACGGCCGCGCAGGTCGGGCAAGCCCAGCTGGCGGGCGATACAGGCGAAGATCTCGAACGTGCCCTGGATGACACCCTGCGAGCCGATGTATTGCCAGCACCCGGCCGTGAGGCCGCCCCAGCAGATCAGCCCGTGCCGCTCGAGCTCGTAGAAGACCTCCTCGCGGGCCCAGCGACCGACCAGATTGCAGTTGGCCATCACCACCAGCGGCGCGTCGGGGTGCGTGCGCATCACTGCGACGGGCTTGCCCGATTGCACCACCAGCGTCTGCCCATCCTCCAGGGACTGCAGGGCGCTCACGATCGCCGCATGCGCCGCCGGATTGCGCGCCGCCTTGCCGAGCGCGGCGTAAACCACGAGGTTGGCCGGATCTTCGCCAACCGCCAGCACGTTCTCGAGCAGGCGCAGCAGGCCTTCCTGGCGCCAGCCCCGGCAGCGCAGTGGCCGCGATGGCGTCACTTGCCGGCCATCCGCCGTCGCAGGTAGGCCCCGCCATCCTTGTAGTCGGTCGGCAGGTACTCGAGGAAGGCGTTCGGCTTGAACACCGGCTCGTACTGCTGGAGCACCGGCAGCAGGAGCGCGACCGGCACCTCGGCCAGGCGGCGCGTGCGACGGAACTCGGCGATCGGGATGCGCGCCGAGGCCATGTCCTCGTGATGGTTTTCGGTCTGTCCGACCACCGTACCGCGCGGGTCGCAGATGACCGTCCCCTCGTCCTTCGCGCCGGCGGCATCCATGAAGCCCAGGTTGTCGGGGGAAACGGCATTGCCGACGCCCACGGTGTAGCAGCGGTTGGCACGCGCCGTCTGCTTCGCCGACTCGGCGTTGGAGCCGCCGGTGACGGTCAGGATCAGCAGCTCGGCACCCTTGAGGGCCATGCACTGGTAAAGGATGGGCTCCATGCCCACCGAGGTCATGGCGATGTTGCCGATGTCCGTGCGGGCGATCGGCAGCACCGCGTCCCAGCCGTACATCTCCACGTAGCGGTCGAGCACGTCGTAGGTGGTGGTGCCGATGAGCGCACCGTCGCCGAACAGGCCCAGCGCATTCCGCGACTTCCATTGCGTCGAGACGATCTCGCCGGTCGGGCCGACGATCACCGACATGTTGATGACATGTCCGGGCCAGTCCTTGAGGCGGGCATAGCAGCCGAACGCGATGTAGCAGTTGTGACGCTTGGCCCGGGCCCCGATGGCGTCGGTCTCCGGTCCGGGCAGGTCGATCGCCACCCGCAGCAGTTCCTTGCGGGTCCAGGGCTGGAAGCCTTGCAACGGAAACTCGTGCAGGCACACGAGGTCCTGGTGGGCGCCCCAGCGCTGCTCCCCGCCCCACTCCTCCGGTGCGCCCTGCGCGAGATCGACCAGATGCAGCATGTGGTCGAGATTGGCCTGCATCGTCGCGGCGAGGTTGCGCACGTCGACCGAGCGCACCCGCGACTGGAGGGCCGCGACATTGATGCTGTCCTGGCGCAGCGGCGTGGTGACATAGACCCCGCGCTTCGCCACCGCCACCGGCGCGGCCGGCGGCGACTCGGCGGCAGCGGGGCCGGTGAACGCGGCGAGACCGGCGCCGCCGCCTGCGAGGCCGGCAAGGCCTGCGCCCTGCAGGAATTGCCGCCGCACTCGGTCGGCAGGTTGCCCATCCTTCTTGCGAGCCATCGCTGGTGTCTCCCCTGGCCGAATCATGACCCCCGATTGTGGCCGAAGCGCCTTGGCATGGACAATGGTCGGGGTGTCCAACATCATTCGCCTTGCTGCCCATCGTACCGGCCCCATGCCCGCACAGGATCTGCCCATGCTGCTGAACCATTCCCGCGCACTCGCCAAGATGGAGGCCGCCGGCCTCGATGCGCTGGTGGCTGCCGTGCCACGCAATGTCTATTACGCGTCCGGATTCTGGAACCGCAACCTCGAGTGGGGTTCGCAGGAAGCGCAGGCGGCGGTGATCCTGCCGCGCGACCCGGCCATCGCCCCGATGCTGGTGGTGCCGGAGTTCGCCATTTCCGGACTGCTCGAGACGCCCACCTGGATTCCACGGCTGCGCGTCACGGATTTCCTCAACACCTCGGCGCTGGCGCGCGAACCGGAGCCGGTACGCCTCGATCCCCTCCAGGCCGACGTGGAGAAGCTGTACGGGGAGAAGGTGGTCGGCGACCTGTGCACCGACATCGTCAGCGGCACGGCGGCGGCCCTGGCCGACCTCGGCCTGCAGTCGGCCCGGGTGGGCTTCGACGATCTGCGCCTGGCCCTCAACGTGCAACGTACCCATGGCGACCTCCGCTGGAGCGATGCCCACGACCTCTGGCTCGATATCCGCAAGGTGAAGACACCGCAGGAAATCGAGTTCCTGCGTCACGGGGCACGGCTCAACGAGCAGGCCCTCGCCGAGATCATCCCGATGATCCGGCCCGGTCGCGTGTGGAACGAAGTGGCCGGACGCTTCCGGCAGTTCCTGCAGGAGCGCGGCGCGAACGTGCTGGCGGCGCAGAAGGCCCT
>JBJTPC010000449.1:0-2688 GCA_046074905.1 Gammaproteobacteria bacterium | reverse complement strand
GGCGTGAACAGGACTTGGCCGGGCGTCAGTTCCGGCAAGACACGCAGCACGTGTTCGACCTCCGCCCGGGAGACGCATTCGAAGGCCATGCCCTCGGCGGCGAGAATCCGCAGGACCTGCGGATTGGCATTGGCCTTGAGCGCATAGTGCATGCGATCGACACTGGCCAGTCCCCGGAGGGCACACGCCTGCGCCTGCAGCGTGGCGGTGTCGTAGACGTAGGCGCTGCCATGCTCGCGGGCGATGGCCACGAGCCGTGGCGCTGCGCCCGCCCACCAGTCCGTGCGAGTGCTCGGCCGGGCCTTGGGCTGGTAGAGGTCCTCCCAGGTCGGACCCATCACCGGGTCACCCGGCGTCGTGCGAATCAGCAGGTCGTGCAACTGCGAGACCAGACGATCGCCCTGGTCCTCGTCGATCACCAGCGTGAAGTTCAAGTCGTTCGCCGCCTGGCTCAACAGGTGGATCCGCTGTTCCTCGAACAGCGCCAGCGCCTCGCCAAGTTCATGGAGGATGCCGCGGATGTTGCGCCCGACCAGCGACAGCGCCGCACAAGGACCGATGACTTCGGCACGGCATAGCTCCCCGAGGCTCGCCAGCAGCGCCGCCATCACCGCATCGTCGAGCGTGTTCGCCTGGGGATCGAGGGAGACCGTCACGTTCGTCTCGGAAGTGGAGACGAGGTCCACGCTGAGCCCGTGGGCCTTGAACACCTGGAAGGCATCGGCCAGGAAGCCCACCTGGTGCCACATGCCGGGACTTTCCATCGACACCAGCGTGATGCCTTTCTTCAGGGCAATCGCCTTGACGCGGGCCGAATCGGCCCCCGCCGGGGCGGCACTGATCACCGTGCCGGGCATGTCCGGTGTCTGGGTGGCATAGACGTGGAGCGGAATCGAGTATTGCCGCACGGGCAGCAGGCAACGTGGGTGCAGCACTTTCGCGCCACTCGAGGCAATCTCCTGGGCCTCGTCGTAATGCGCGCTCCAGATGAGGCGTGCCGCGGGAGTCCCGCGTGGGTTGGCACTGAACATGCCGGGGACGTCCGTCCAGATCTCGAGACGCGCCGCCGCCAGCTTGGCCGCGAAGTAGCTCCCGGAGGTGTCGCTACCGCCCCGGCCGAGGAGGACCGTGTGTCCGTCCTCATCGCTGGCGATGAACCCCTGCGAGAGGTATACGCGGCCCGGCACGGCAGCGAAGCGCCGCTGTATCGCCGAGTCGGGGGAGAAATCGCAGGTGGCTGACAACACGTTGGCCTTGGCACGGGCGCCGGCGCGTTGCTCGGCGCGCAGCACCTCGCGCGCGTCGACCCATTCCGCGTCGATTCCCTGGGCACGCAGGAAAGCCACCCCGAGTTCGGTGGCCATCAATTCGCCCTGTCCCATCACCCGTGCACGCGTGTGGTCGCTGACTTCCCGCACCAGCGCGACCCCGGCAGCAATCTTCTCCAGCTCCCGCAGGCGCCCTTCCACGCCAGTGGGCAGGTCGATGCCGAGTTCCGCGGCGAGACGCTCGTGGCGCTCGCGCAGCGCCCCCAACGCAGCGGAGGGATCCCCCGCCAGGGCCTGCGCCAGAAGGGCCTCCAGGCGGTCCGTGACGCCCGAGATCGCCGAGTGAACCACGATGGGCTGCTCACCCGCCGCCACCCGGCTGACCAGTACCTTGGCGATGTTGTCCCAGTTGCTGCGGGAGGAAACGCTCGTACCGCCGAACTTGAGCACGACGAAGGGGCGCCGAGCGCCCGGCGGCGAAGAAACGGTCATTGGCGGCAACCTTGGCAGGGGAAACGGAACTAGAGGTCTTCGTCCTCGAAGTCACTCAGTTCCCGTTTCAACCGCCGCTCGGCGAGCACGTCCTCGAGCTTGCTCCAGGCCGCACGACCCTTCTTCACCCCGGCCTTGGGCTTGCCCCGGTCGACGCGGTCGATGATCCGGTCGTAGTCGTGGTCTTCCTCGGCAGCTCCATCGAGGAACTCCTCATCGAGGTCGAAGTGATCGTCGTCTCGCTCGCTCATCTGTGGATCCCGGTCGATTGACCCGAAAAATCAGCGGGTTACGCTTTCCGCGGACACGAAAAAGCCGCTGCACTATACAAGAATGCAGCGGCTTGGCAACAGTCCGTCGGTGCAGAAACATGGCGGGGCGGCTGCAGCCTCCCCGCCGGCTCAGGTCAGCCGCACTTCTTGATGCACTCGTCGTACTTCTCGTCGCAAGCCTTCTGCTTGTTCTCGTCGTCGCCGGCATCGCTCATGCAGGCGTCGGCAGCCTCGTCGCACTTCTCGACGCACTGGTCGTCTTCGGCGTAGGCGAGGCTCGGGACGGCACCGGCCAGGCCGAGGGCCGCCAGCAGGGCAAGGGGCAGGACGCGCAGGTTCATGGACATTCTCCTCGACTGGATACCTCTCGGGGATTGTAGCGCTGCTGCCCCGCTCAGGCGAGTAGGGCCTCCGACGCGGCCTCCATCAGCCCGCCGGCTCCCGCCCGGACGGCCGCCGCGTGGGCGGCAGCGCGGGGCACCAGGCGCTCGAAGAAGAACCGTGCGGCACCCCGCTTGCCCTCGAGCCAGGCGGAATCGCCGGCCGCCGGCAGGGCCGCGAGGGTCCGCCACAAGCACCACCCCAAGATGGTATACGCGGCATGGTTGAGAAAGTCGTGCGCCGCCGCACCGATTTCCGCACCGTCGCGGGCCGCC
>JBJTPC010000448.1:0-3750 GCA_046074905.1 Gammaproteobacteria bacterium | reverse complement strand
CACGGTTCATGTAACCGATCCACATCGGCAGGGCGGCGGCGCCGCCGGTTTCCTTGTCGCCCAGTTTCTTCGGCTGGTCGAAGCCGACCCAGGCGCAGGCGGCGACCGTCATCTGGTAGCCGCAGAACCAGGCGTCGACGTATTCGTTGGTGGTGCCCGTCTTGCCGGCGAGGTCGGTGCGGTTGAGGGCCAGGGCGCGCATCGCGGTACCGCGCCGGATGACGTCGCGCATCATGTCCGTCATCAAGTAGGCGTTGGCGGGATCGAGCACGCGCGGGGCAATCCGCTCGGGATCGAGCCGTGAGCCGGTGCCGCCGATCTCCGCCAGCCGGGTCACGCCCGGTCCGGCTTCGATCGTGCGCAGCGGCGCGGTGGACGACAGTTCGGCTGGCGCTGCCCCCGCACAGTCCCGGCAGACCAGGCGCGGTCGGGCTTGCTGCAGCACCTTGCCGTCCGGACCCTCGACGCGCTCGATGAGGTAGGGGCTGACCTGGTAACCGCCGTTCGCGAACACCGCGTAGCCGGTGGCGACGCGGATGGGCGCGAGCTGGGCGGTGCCCAGGGCCATGGTGAGGTCGCGCGGCAGTTCAGCCTCGCTGAAGCCGAAGCGCGAAATCGAGGCGGTGGCGGTCTCGACACCCAGCTGCCGCAGCACGCGGATGCTGACCAGGTTGCGCGAGCGGACCAGCGCCTCGCGGAGTCGGGTGGGGCCGGTGAACTCGCCGTTGTCGTTCTCGGGACGCCAGTCGGGGAGGTCGCCACCCCCCTCGTAGACCACCGGGGCATCGAGGATGATGCTGGCCGGAGTCAGCCCGGCATCCAGCGCGGCGGAGTAGAGGAAGGGCTTGAAGGCCGAGCCGACCTGCCGCTTCGACTGCACCGCGCGGTTGAACTTGCTGGCGGTGTAGTCGAAGCCACCGCTGAGCGCGATGACCGCGCCATCCTCGGGATCGAGCGCCACGAAGGCGCCCTGCACCGCCGGAACCTGCACCAGCAGCGCCCGCGCCGGTCCCGCCGGCAGCGTGTAGACGATGTCACCCCGGCGGAGGATCTCGGCGGCGGTCTTTGGCGAGGGTCCTACCCCGCCGCGCACGCCGGGCTTGCGCGCCCAGACCAGTCCATCTTCCCACTCGACCTGCCGATGCTCGCCGTCCTTGGTGTAGACCTCGACCGACTTCGCAGCCACCCCGGTCACGACCGCCGGCACGAGGCCGCCGGTACGCGGGACTTCCACGAGCACTTCCCGCCAGCCATCCTCGTCCGTCGCCTGCACGCCCCGCGCCACGGGGCCGCGCCAGCCATGGCGACGGTCGTACTCGAGCAAGGTCGAGCGCAGCGCGACATCGGCGGCCCGCTGGAGGCGGGCGTCGATGGTGGTGGTGACCTGGTAGCCGTCCGTGTACAGCGCCTCGCCGTACTCCTCGAACAACGCCGTGCGCACCATCTCCGCCACGTACGGGGCATCCACGCCACTGCCGGCGTTGTAGGGCCGGGGGCGTACCGGCGCCTCGAGGGCGGCGTTGTACTCCTCCTCGGTGATGTGTCCCTTGGTCAGCATGCGGCGCAGCACGTAGGCACGCCGGTGGCGCATCGCCTCCGGGTTGGCCACCGGGTTCACCTTGGCAGGCCGCTGCGGCAGGCCACCCAGCGTGGCTGCCTCGGCGATGGTCAGGTCCTCGAGGCGCTTGCCGAAGTAGGTCTCGGCCGCCGCGGCGACGCCGTAGGCCTTCTCGCCGAGATAGATCTTGTTGAGGTAGAGGGTGAGGATTTCCTGCTTGGTGAACTCCGACTCGAGGCGGAACGACAGGAAGATCTCGCGCAGCTTGCGCTTCAGCTCCTTCTCGCGACCGATCGGGAACACGTTGCGAGCGAGCTGCTGCGTGATGGTGCTGCCGCCGGGCGCGTTGCGGCCCTTGATTGGCGCCAGCACCACCAGGCGCACCACGCCGGTGAGGTCGATGCCGCCATGGTCGAAGAAGCGGTCGTCCTCGGCGTCGATGAAGGCCTGCACCACCCGGTCCGGGATTTCCTCGAACTTCACCGGGATGCGTCGCTGGTCGCCGATCTGTGCCAGCAGCTGGCCGTCACGGCTGTACACGCGCAGCGGCAGTTGCATCCGCGTGTCGCGCAGTTGTTCTACATCCGGCAGCCCCGGAGCCAGGTAGTAGTAGGTGCCGACGCCCAGCAGCAGGATGAGCGCGACGCCGCCGCCAATCAGGCTGGCAGCCCAGGAAAGCAGGCGGACATGGACGGGCTTCACGGAATCTTTACCGGAGGATTGCGGCGGGGGTGACGATTATGCATAGTCCGGAGCAGCGTGCGGCATTTTGCGTGAAAACGCCGCCTGCTTTGCTATATAGTTGCGAGCAAATGCTAGAATTCCTCGACATCGTTGCGCCCAAGCGGTTGATGCGAAAGGAAATATGAACCGACTTCTTTCGGCTTTCTCCTTCGTGCAGCGTCAGCCGCTGATCGGCCTCGACATCACGACTTCCTCGATCAAGCTGATCGAGTTGTCGTTGTCGGGGGGTCAGTACCGCGTCGAGTCCTACGCGGCGGAGGCTACGCCCCACAACGCGGTCAACGAGAAGAACATCGTCGACGCCAACGCCATCGGCGAGGTCATCCGGCGCGCCGTGAAGCGCTCCGGTGCGCGCTCCGCCGATGTGGCGGTCGCCATCCCCGGCGATGCCGCCATCACCAAGCTCATCCAGATGCCCCGCGGCCTGTCCGAGCAGGATCTCGAGGCGCAGGTCGAGTTGCAGGCGGACCAATACATCCCGTTCCCGATGGAGGACGTGGCGTTCGACTTCGAGGTGGTCGGGCCGTCCGCCAAGGATCCGGAGATGAACGACGTCCTGCTGGTGGCCACCCGCCACGAGAACGTCGAGCAGCGGACCAACGCGGTGCTGGCCGCCGGCCTCAACTGCAAGCTGGTCGATGTCGAGGCCTTCGCCCTCGAAAACGCTTGCCGCCTCCTTACCCACCACATGCCCGACGGCGGCCAGGGCCGCACCGTGGCGGTGGTCGATTTCGGTGCCAGTACCACCACCTTCAGCGTGCTCAGCAACCTGCAGGTGGTCTACACCCGCGACTTCGCCTTCGGCGGGCAGCAGCTCACCGAGGAGATCATGCGCACCTACGGCCTCTCCATGGAGGAGGCCGGACGGGCGAAGAAGGAGGGCGGCCTGCCCTCCAACTACCAGCCCGAGGTGCTCGACCCGTTCATCGACGACATGACGCAGCAGGTCAGCCGCAGCCTCCAGTTCTATCTCGCCTCCGGCAGCGGGCGCGAGCAGCCCGAGCAGGTGCTGGTGTGTGGCGGTTGCGCCAATATCCCGGGTGTGGCCGACGTGATCGCCAGCCGGGTCGGCATCCCCACCGAAAGGGGCGACCCGCTTGGCCAGATGAAGATCTCGGGGAAGGCCAAGTCGCAGGGCGTGCGCAAGGATGCCACCGCGCTGCTGATCGCCTGCGGGCTCGCCTTGCGGAGCTTCGACTGATGCCGCGGATCAACCTGTTGCCTTGGCGGGCCGAGGAACGCCAGCGCCGCAAGCGCCAATTCCAGTTGGCGGTCGTCGCCGCGGTCTCGGCCGGGTTCCTGTTCGCGCTGCTGGGCAGCCTCGTGGTGGGCGGCATGATCAGCAGCCAGCGCGAGCGCAACGACTACCTGCGCACGCAGATCGCTACCCTCGACGGCGAGATCAAGGAGATCCGCGGTCTCGAGCAGCAGAAACAGCGACTGCTGGC
>JBJTPC010000447.1:0-3514 GCA_046074905.1 Gammaproteobacteria bacterium | reverse complement strand
AACGCCAACGCGCTCGGTTATTTCGGCTACGCCTACTACATCAACCACAAGGCGCGCATGAGCGCTGTTGCCGTCCATAACGGCAAGGCCGCGATCCTGCCCTCCGAGGCCAATGTCATCAACGACACCTACACGCCGCTGTCCCGCCCGCTGTTCATTTATATCCGTGACTCCGCCGCCAACCGCCCGGAGGTGGCGGAGTTCGTCAAGTTCATCCTCACCAAGGGCGCCCCGCTGGTGCGCGAAGTGGGCTACGAGGCGCTGCCGCCGCAGGCTTACGCCCAGGCGCAGAAGCACTTCGACAGCCGGCGTTATGGTTCGGTGTTCGGCGGCGTGCCGGAGGTCGGCATCACCATCGAGGAACTGATGGCTCGCGAGGCCAAGTAAGCCCCGGCGGGGTAGAATGACGGTCGTGTCGGGGTCCTGCCCCGGCACGGCCTGCCGGAAGGAACGGGGAACGCCTGACGATGAACCAGCAACCATCCTCGCCGGCGGCGAGTACGCCGGCCACCGGCAATGTCTTTGCCTCGCTGCGCTACCGCAAGCTTCGTGACCGCTTCATCGAGATCGGCTTGCTGGCCTGCGGTTTGGTGGCCGTGGCCATCACCCTGGCCATCGTGGCGATCCTGGTTCTGGAATCGGCCACCTTCTTCGAGACGGTGAGCCTGCGTGAATTCCTCACCGGACGCGAGTGGACGCCGCTGTTCGCTAATCCCCAGTACGGCATCCTGCCGCTGGTCTCCGGTACACTCACCACCACCTTCGTGGCTCTCGCGGTGGCCATTCCTTTCGGGACGACCATCGCCATCTATCTCAGCGAGTTCGCCCCGCATCGCGTGCGTGAGGCGCTCAAGCCGGTCCTGGAACTGCTCGGCGCCGTGCCCACCGTGGTCTACGGTTACTTCGCGCTGCTGGTGGTCACGCCGACGCTGCAGTGGCTGCTGCCGGAACTGCCGGGGTTCAACATGCTGGGTGCCGGCATCGTCATGGGCCTGATGATCGTGCCGTTCGTCGCCTCCGTCTCCGAGGATGCGATGCGCTCGGTACCCGTGTACATGCGCGAGGGCAGCTACGCCATGGGGGCCACGCGCCTGCAGACGGCGCTGCGCGTGGTCGTTCCGGGGGCCTTCTCGGGCATTGCCGCGGCCTACATCCTCGGCATCTCGCGCGCCGTCGGCGCGACGATGGTTGTGGCCATCGCCGCAGGCATGCAGCCCAACTTCACTTTCAACCCCACCGAGTCCGCGGCCACCATCACCGCCTACATCGTGCAGGTGAGCCTCGGTGACCTGCCGCACGGCAGCATCGGCTACCAGACCATCTTTGCCGCCGGCCTGGTGTTGATGATCATCACGCTGCTGTTCAACGTCGCGGGCTTCTTCCTGACCCGCAAGTTCCGGGAAGCCTACTGATGTCGGAAGCGAAACTGCCGGCGAACGATCTCGCCTCCGTGCGTGCCGACGTCGCTTCGCGCAAGGTCCGCGACCAGATCTTCGTGCTGGTCGGGCTGCTGGCCCTGTTCTCCTGTCTCTCGGCGCTGGTGGTGTTGTTCGCGCGGCTGGTTCTCGATGGTTCCGAGCGCTTCACGCTGGAGTTCCTCACCTCCTTCCCGTCGCGGCGCGCGGCGCAGGCCGGCATCCTGTCCGCGTGGGTCGGCTCCTCGCTGGTGATGCTGGTGACGGCGCTGACGGCGGTGCCCGTGGGCGTCATGGCGGCGATCTATCTCGAGGAATACGCGCCGAAGAACTGGTTCACCGGCATCATCGAGATCAACGTGACCAACCTCGCCGGCGTGCCGTCGATCGTTTACGGTTTGCTGGCGCTCGGCCTGTTCGTTTACCAACTCGATCTCGGGCAAAGCATCCTCACGGCCGGGCTGACGCTGGCGCTGCTGATTCTGCCGGTGGTCATCGTCGCCACCCGCGAGTCGCTGCGCAGTGTGCCCCGCGCGATCCGCGAGGCGGCTTACGGCCTCGGCGCGACGCGCTGGGAGGTCACCAAGGACCACGTACTGCCCTACAGCACGGGCGGCATCCTTACCGGCATGATCCTCGGGCTGTCCCGCGCCATCGGCGAGACGGCGCCCCTGATCACCATCGGCGCGCTGGCGTTCATCGCCTTCCTGCCGACGCCCCCGCTCACCGGCGAGTTCCCGTTCCTCAGCCTCGCGTGGTTGCAGGATCCGTTCACGGTGATGCCGATCCAGATGTTCAACTGGACTTCGCGCCCGGATCCTGCCTTCCAGCAGAATGCGGCAGCCGCCGGCGCGATCCTGCTCGGCATGACGCTGCTGATGAATGCGGTGGCCATCACCATCCGCTACCGCTTCCGCAAGAAGATCAACTGGTAACGGCCTGCCGTCCCCCATCGAATACCCGCATGGAAACCGACGTGAGCACCGTTTCCGATTCCCCCGCCGCCTGCGGCGCCACTGCGCCGCGCATCGCGATCCAGATGGACGGGAACCGTACCGCCATGGTCCGCAACCCGGCCAAGGCGCGCGCCGAAGCCCTCAGCTTCAACTACGGTGCGCACCGGGCGCTCAAGGACATCAACCTCGAGATTCCCGAGCGCATGGTGACGGCGCTGATCGGCCCGTCGGGTTGCGGCAAGAGCACCTTCCTGCGCTGCTTCAACCGCATGCATGACCTGACGCCAGGCACCCGCTACGAAGGCGCCATCCACTTCTACCCGGACAACTTCAATCTGGTGGCGAAGGACGTGGACCCGATCGAGGTGCGCATGCGCATCGGGATGGTGTTCCAGAAGCCCAATCCCTTCCCGAAGAGCATCTTCGAGAACGTCGCCTACGGGCTGCGGCTGCGTGGTGTACGCAACCGCGCCCTGCTCGAGGAGCAGGTGGAGGCGGCGCTGCGCAGCGCCGCTCTCTGGGAGGAGGTCAAGGACCGCCTGCAGGCCTCGGCGCTCGCGCTCTCGGGCGGTCAGCAACAGCGCCTGTGCATCGCGCGTGCCCTGGCCACCAGGCCGGAAATCCTGCTGTTCGACGAGCCGACCTCGGCGCTCGACCCGATTGCCACGGCGAAAATCGAGGAGCTGATCGCGCAGTTGCGCGACCAGGTGACGGTACTGATCGGGACCCACAACATGCAGCAGGCGGCGCGCGTCTCCGACTACACCGCGTTCATGTACCTCGGCGAGCTGGTGGAGGTCGGCGAGACCAGCCGCATCTTCACCAACCCGGCCAAGAAGGCCACCGAGGACTACATCACGGGCCGCTACGGCTGAGCATGCCCTTGGCAGCAGGCGCGCTGCCGAGGGCTGCGCGACCCGTCAGTCGCGCAACAAATCGTTGATGCTGGTCTTGGCGCGCGTCTGGGCGTCCACCTTCTTCACGATCACCGCGCAGTACAGGCTGTACTTGCCGCCTGCCTTGGGCAAGTTGCCAGACACCACCACCGAGCCGGCTGGGATGCGGCCGTAGCTGACGGTGTCGTTTTCGCGGTCGTAGATGGGTGTGCTCTGGCCGATGTAGACGCCCATGGAGATCACCGAG
>JBJTPC010000446.1:0-2435 GCA_046074905.1 Gammaproteobacteria bacterium | reverse complement strand
TGTTGAACACCGGCAGGCCGAGATGGGTTTCGCCTCCGCGGCCGGGCGTAACGCCACCGACCAGCCGGGTGCCGTAATCGAGGCAGCCCTGGCTATGGAAAGTGCCCTGGTTGCCCGTGAAGCCCTGGCAGATGACCCGGCTCTTCTTGTTCAGCAGAATGCTCATGGAGACTGTGTCCTTGCGATGGGCTTCAGGCGGCAGGCCGGGCGGCGAGGCGCACGGCCTCCTGCGCAGCCTCGGTGAGGTCGTTGCGGGCAACGATGGCAAGACCGGATTCGGCCAGCAACTGCGCCGCCTGCTCGCGGTTGGTGCCCTGCAGGCGGACCACCACCGGCACCGACACGCCGACGGTCTTGACGGCCTCGATGATGCCTTCCGCAATGAGGTTGCACTTGACGATGCCGCCGAAGATGTTGACGAAGATCGCCTTCACGTTCGGGTTGGAGAGGATGAGCTTGAACGCCGCCGTGACGCGGGCCGCCGTGGCACCGCCGCCGACGTCCAGGAAATTGGCGGGTTTGCCGCCATGCAGCTGGATGAGGTCCATGGTGGCCATGGCCAGCCCGGCGCCGTTCACCATGCAGGCGATGTCGCCATCAAGCGAGACATAGTTGAGGTCGTGCTTGCTGGCCTCGACCTCGGCGGCATCCTCCTGCGACACGTCGCGGTACTGCGCGATGACCGGCTGGCGATAGACGGCGTTGGCGTCCACGTTCAGCTTGCCGTCCAGCGCGAGCAACTTGCCGTCCGCGGTGACGATCAGCGGATTGATCTCTACGAGCGAGAGGTCCGCGTCGAGGTAGAGCTGGTAGAGGCCGCGCGCCACCTTTTCGAACTGCTTCACCTGATCCCCGGAGAGCCCGAGACCGAAGGCGAGCTGTCGGCACTGGTACGACTGCAGTCCGGCGGCCGGGTGGATTTCCACCTTAAGGATTTTCTCGGGGGTGTGGGCTGCCACCTCCTCGATGTCCATGCCGCCCGCCTGGGACGCAATGAAGCTGAGACGGCTGCGCGCGCGGTCGAGCAGCAACGAGAGATACAACTCGCGCTGGATGGCACTGCCGGACTCCACATAGACCTTGTGGACCGGCAGCCCCTCGGGGCCGGTCTGGTGCGTGGCGAGGCGCGTGCCGAGCATCGCCTTGGTGGCGGCCGCAACCGCCTTGTGATCCTTGCACACCTTGACGCCGCCGGCCTTGCCGCGGCCGCCCGCGTGGACCTGGGCCTTCACCACCCACAGCGACCCACCGAGCGTTTTCGCGGCCTCGACCGCCTCCTCGGGCGACGCGGCGACGCGGCCCGTCGGCGCGGGAATGCCGTACTTGGCGAACAGTTCCTTGGACTGGTACTCGTGGAGATTCATGGGTCATCCTGCACTGCGGTAAGACGCTATTGTGGGGGAGGATGCCCCCCCTGGGAAGGGCTGGCCCGGCATGGCAACCAAACCGGCGGGCTGGGACCCGCGTGGTAAAGTCGGTCCATCATGAATGCCCCCGCGCCAGCCGCGATGCCCGGTGGAGAAGTCGCCGACGGGGTCCTCCGCCTGCTGCAGGTCTTTCGGGTGCTGGCGCCGGTGGTGCTCGGATCGCTCTGGGTCCTTGGCGGGCCGTACCACCTGGTCGGCGCCGCATTCCCGGAGATCTTCATCACGGGTGCCGGTGTTTGGCTCGGTTTGGCACTCCTGCTGCCCGTCCTCGGCCGGCTGCTCGAACAGGACGCACGCCGACTCGCCACGCCGGGAGCCATCATCGATGCGACCAGCCTGACCATGCTCACGGCCGCCAGCGGTGGCGTGGAAAGCGGTCTGGCGCTGTTGGCGTTGGTACCCCTGGGGGGTCTCTGTCTGCTCCTCACGTTCCGGCCCGCCCTGCTGACGGCAGCAATCGGCTCGCTGCTGCTGCTGGGCCAGCAGGGTCTCCTCGCCGTATTCGGTATCGGCGAAGGGTTCGGCGCCCTGGCACAGACCGGGTACTACGGCGGCACGTTCTTCGTCGTGGCCGGCAGTGCCGCCTTTCTGGGCCGGCAGATCCGCGAAACACGCGCGCTG
Organism: Gammaproteobacteria bacterium; assembly: GCA_046074905.1. Classification (GTDB taxonomy): domain Bacteria; phylum Pseudomonadota; class Gammaproteobacteria; order Steroidobacterales; family Steroidobacteraceae; genus CAIOHZ01. The sequence goes on along the minus strand of JBJTPC010000446.1, from coordinate 387 downwards.
GTGGCGCAGCAGGAGCTGGACCTCGCCAACCTCGCGGAGCTGTCGGGCTACATCGTGCAACACCTGCGCGAGGCCCTCCTCGTGGTGGATGCGGACCTGCACATTCGTTTGGTGAATACCGCTGCCACGGGCTTGCTGGGGCCGGAAGCCCGCGCGGGCCAATCGCTCGCGGTGGTCGCGCCTCACTTGGCTTCCGCCCTCGTGCGCTGGCGTGAAGGCCGGTCGCCGGGAAACCCGCCAGCGCCAGCGCCGTTCCTCTCGGCAGACGGCAGCCAGGAGTTGGCGCCGCACTTCGCGCCCATCGGCACCCGCCAGCCCGGACCGGTCCTGGTGTTTCTGGAGGATCTCTCGCGCCTGGCCGCCGGAGTGCAGCAGGCGAAGCTGGCG
>JBJTPC010000445.1:0-4012 GCA_046074905.1 Gammaproteobacteria bacterium | reverse complement strand
CCGTGCAGGTGGCCCCCCATGGCCTGCCGGGCGCGTTAGGAATCGCGCGCGCAATGCGTCGCTTCGCGGCTGCAGCGCCCGCAGCGGAAGCGCCGGATGCGGCCGCTGGCGACGCGGAGACGATCCCACCAACGGCGTTGGACGCGAATCATGTCGGGGTGACCGCATCGGGGGCAGGCGACAGGACGATCTTGGGTGTTGCTCATCGGCGGTGACCTCGGGGAAGCTGGCCGCTCCATGGCACCGCGACATTCTGTCCTCCATGTTTTTCCGAACGATTACACAACCTTACAAGCAGGTTCTGGAGCTCGTCTCCAGTTGGCGGTGGCCGTCTCCTGGCGGACCCGGAGAGCGATTTCGGCGAGGAAGGCAGCTCTTGGCATCTCGAAGCCGCCGAGGGACGCGAGGTGGGGGGTATGGAACTGCGCATCGATCAGGCCGATCCCCCGGCGGCGACATTCCCCGGCGAGCGCGAGCAGCGCCACCTTGGAGGCATCCCGGCCCCGGCTGAACATCGACTCACCCCAGAACACGCCGCCGAGGCTGACGCCGTAAAGACCGCCGACCAGGTCGTCGCCCAGCCACACCTCGATGGAGTGCGCGTCGCCTTGATGGTGCAAGGCTGCGTAGGCCGTGGTCATCTCGGGCACGATCCAGGTAGCGTCAAGGTCCTGATGTGGATGAATATCAGGGGGCGAATTATCTTTTGAATCAGTGGCCTGATGCGCTCGGCCCCGGGTGGCGCAAGCCTCCATGATGCGCTCGAAACATCCATCTATTCCAATAAGATAGCCGCGATTTCTTACTGACTGCCTGAGGCTACGCGTTACCCGGAGTGCCTCCGGTCGAAACACCATACGCTGCGCCGGGGACCACCAGAGTATCGGGTCGCCAGGCGCGAACCAGGGGAACAGTCCATGGCGGTAGGCGTGCCGCAGCCAGTCGGGTGACAACGCACCCCCGATGGCCACGAGACCCGGAGGATCGTCGAGAGCCGTTCCGGCCGCGGGCAGGCAGGTGGGCGAGAGGTTCGCCGACAAAACCGGTGGGTGCTGCTGCCGGCGCATCAGGGGCTGCCCGGCAGCTCATCCAGCGACAGGTCCAGGGCACCTGCCTTGAAGGGGACGTGCTCTCCGACCGCATTGGCGTAGGCAAGGACCTGACGGGTCTCGGCCTCGACGTAGCGGCCGATGGCCTCCTGGAAGCGGTGGTCGGCCAGCCAATGGACCGAATGCGTCAGGGTTGGCGCGAAGCCGCGGGCCACCTTGTGCTCACCCTGCGTGCCCGGCTCGAAGCGCCGCAGGCCGCGCTGCAAGGCCAGTTCCACCCCCTGGTGATAGCAGGCTTCGAAATGCAGGCTGTGCAGGGCCTCGGCCGCTCCCCAGTAGCGCCCGTACAGGGTCTCCTGTCCGGTGAAGAAAACCGCGGCGGCCACCGCGCGCCCGTTCTGGTGCGCAAGTTTCACCACCGGCTGTCCCGGCAGCGTCCTGATGATCTCCGCGAAGAAAGCCCGGTTCAGGTAGGGCTCATGGCCATGGCGGTGGAAGGTGTCGGCATAGAACCGGTAGACATCGTCCCAGTCGCTTTCCGGCAGGGCATTGCCGGCGTAGGTGGAAAAGACGATTCCGGCCTCGGCGACACGCCGCCGTTCACGGCGCACCTTCTTGCGTTTCTCCGCCGTGAAACTCGCGAGGAACCCCTCGTAGTCGCCGAATCCCCGGTCCTCCCAGAGAAACTGGCAGGCGACGCGGTGCAGGAAGCCGGCTGCCTTGAAGGCTGCGACTTCGGCTTCCTCGAGGAACTGCACGTGGACCCCGGACAAGCCCTGCTGTTCCACCAGGGCCTGCAACGCCGTGGCCGCGGCGGACCGGACCTGGTTGGGGTCGCGCCGCGGCGCCACCAGCACTCGCGGGCCGGTAGCCGGCGTGAACGGGGTGCAGGAGAGGAGTTTGGGATGGTAGGGCAGGCCGTGCCGGGCATAAGCCTGTGCCCATGCGAAGTCGAAGACGAACTCGCCCCAGCTATGCCCCTTGAGGTACAGCGGCATGGCCCCCGCAAGGCCCGCCTCGTCCTCGAGCAGCAGATGCAGCGGTTGCCATCCCGTGTCGGGGCACACCGAGCGGGAGTGCTCGGTCGCGGCAAGGAAGGCATGGCGGAGGAACGGCACACCACGGGAATCCAGCGCGTCCCACACGACTGCGGACACTTCATCGATGCTGGTGATCGTCCGCGCCGACAACATGACGGTGGACCGCGAACCCGTAAGCCAGGCTCAGCTCCCGGCGCCACCCGTCGCGGCCGTGACGTCCTGATGATCCAGCCAGCGGTCGGCATCGAGGGCAGCCATGCAGCCCGTGCCGGCCGAGGTGATGGCCTGACGGTAGACGTGATCGGCCACGTCGCCGGCGGCGAATACGCCCGGCACGCTGGTCATGGTCGCTTCGCCGGCCAGCCCGGATTTCACCACGAGGTACCCGCCATTCATCGCCAATTGCCCGGCAAACAATTGCGTATTGGGCTGGTGCCCCACCGCGATGAACACGCCCATGAGCGCGAGGTCGGTGGTTGCGTCGGTCTCGGTCGAGCGAACGCGCAGTCCGGTCACGCCTGAATCGTCCCCGAGGACCTCGTCCACGGCGTGGTTCCACATCACGGTCACCTTGCCTGCCGCCACCCGTTCCATGAGGCGGTCCGCCAGGATCTTCTCCGAACGGAAACGGTCACGACGGTGGACCACGGTGACATGGCGGGCGATATTGGAGAGGTACAAGGCTTCCTCGACTGCGGTGTTGCCGCCGCCGACCACCGCCACGTCCTGGTCGCGGAAAAAGAACCCGTCGCAGGTGGCGCAGGCCGAGACGCCGCGACCCTTGAAGGCCTCTTCGCTGGGCAGTCCGAGGTACTTGGCCGAGGCGCCGGTGGCGATGATCAGTGCATCGCACGTGTAGCTGCCGCCGTCGCCCTGCAGGCGGAAAGGGCGTTGCCCGAGGTCCACGGCATGGATGTGGTCGTTGACCAACTCGGTCCCGAACCGCAGCGCGTGCTGTTGCATGCGCTCCATCAGGGCCGGGCCCAGCAATCCATGGGCATCCCCGGGCCAGTTGTCGACCTCGGTGGTGGTCATCAATTGCCCGCCGACCTCCAGGCCCGTGACCAGCAGGGGGCGGCGGTTGGCGCGCGCGGCGTAAACGGCGGCGGTGTAGCCGGCCGGACCGGAACCGAGAATGAGCAAGCGGGCGTGGCGGGGTGAGGTCATGGGGCAATTACCATGGCAAAGCGGGTTTCATCGGGTATGTCGACAGGGACGTTAAGGTATCATGCAAGACGTGACCGACCGTGCCCATCCGTTCATTGACCGCGTCCCCGACGTGCTCTCCCGTGCCCTGCGCGAGGGCTTGTTGTGGGTATTCGGCGTCGTCGCCATCCTGCTGGTGCTGGCCCTCGCCACCTTCGACCCGGCGGACCCCGGTTTCGCGTATACGGGCGACCCTGGCCGGGTCACCAACCTGATCGGTCCGCTGGGCGCCTGGATGGCAGACGTCCTGCTGCTGCTGTTCGGTGGCCCGGCCTATCTCTGGCCGCTGACTGTCTTCGGCTTCGGGTGGTGGTTGTTCCGCGGTCGTCCGGACGTGGACGGCGGTGGTCGCGCCAGCCTGTTGCTGCGATCCGCCGGCTTTCTTGCCACCCTGGTCGCCAGTTGTGCCCTGGCAAGCCTGCATTTCCACCCGGGCCAGTTGCGCCACACGGCGGGCGGCATCCTCGGGGCGGCGGTGGGTGGTGTCGTGGAGCAGGCCATGGGACTGCTGGGCGGCACCTTGGTGCTGCTGGCCGTCTGGTTCACGGCCGTCTCGCTCGCTACCGGCGTGTCCTGGTTGACGGTGATGGATGTCCTCGGCAAGGGCGTGCTGGACGCGCTCGATTGGCTGCGCGGCAAGCTGGCCGAGCGCCGCGAGGCGGAGATCGGCCGGGAGGCGCGCGAGTCGCGGCACGAGGCGGTGCGTGAAGAACAGAA
>JBJTPC010000444.1:0-3408 GCA_046074905.1 Gammaproteobacteria bacterium | reverse complement strand
AGGGGGCGGGGCTTCAATCTCCACCGCCCCCACCGCGCCGACCGTTCGGCCCGTCCACAGGCACCGCCGCGAAATTCCGAGCGGGGGTTGCTTAGCGGCGATCAGGGTGAGAACGCGCGGCGATCAGGATGAGAAACGCCTGCATGGCGCCGGCGGGAGGGCGTAGCCCGACCGACGGGGCCATGCAGGCGAGCGCCTCGCCCCTGTCGGGGTGGGTGGCTGGCGGTTGCGGCCGGCCGGCATCGGAATGGGCCCTTCGCTGCAAGGGGTCTGCTGGTGCCCGGCCGCCATGTCACCGACTGCCAGATGAGGCTGTACATGACGCTTCGCCGCACCCAGCCCGTGCCGATCGCCGCCGCCAGAGCGGGGTTCAGCACGGCCACCGCCTATCGGATCGAGGGGGACCCCCGACCAGCTTCGGCGCGCACCACGCCCCGCGGACGGCGCCGGCCGGACCCGTTGGCGGCGATCTGGGACAGCGAGGTCGTCCCGCTGCTCCAGTCCGCGCCCGGACTGCGGCCGATCGCCATCTTCGAGGAGGTCAGGCGCCGTCACCCCGAACTCGGCGCAGGCATCCGCCGCACGCTGGAGCGCCGGATCCGGGGCTGGCGGGCGCTCCACGGGCCGGAGCAGGAGGTGATCTTCCGGCAGGTCCATCAGCCCGGACGCCTTGGACTGTCGGACTTCACCGACATGCGCGATCTCGCCGTCACCATCGCCGGCCAGCCGCTGGACCATCGGCTCTACCATTTCCGTCTGCCCTATTCGGGCTTCGAGCACGCTCATGTCGTCCTCGGCGGCGAGAGCTATGTCGCCCTGGCCGAGGGGCTGCAGAACGCGCTCTGGGCGCTGGGCGGCGCGCCGCTTGAGCATCGCAGCGACAGCCTCTCCGCTGCCTTCCGTAACCTTGGCCGCGACGCGCAGGAGGACCTGACCCGGCGCTACGACGCGCTCTGCGCCCACTACGGCATGCAGCCCAGCCGCAATAACCCAGGCGTCGCCCATGAGAACGGCGCCATCGAGAGCGCGCATGGCCACCTCAAGGCCGCCATCGCCGACGCCCTGCTGCTGCGTGGCTCGCGCGACTTCGCCGACCTCGCGGCCTATCGCGCCTTCGTCGACGAGGTGGTCGGGCGGCACAATGCCCGGCTCGCGCCACGCATCGCCCTCGAGCGCGAGGCCCTGCAGAACCTGCCCGCCCGGCGCACCACCGACCATGAGGAGGCGGTCGTCACCGTCACCTCTTCGAGCGGCTTCACCCTGCGCAAGGTGTTCTACAGCGTCCCCTCCCGCCTGATCGGCCACCGCCTGCGCGTCAGGCTCTTCGATGATCGGCTCGAGGTCTTTCTCGGCAGCACCGCGCAGTTCACGCTGCCCCGCGGCCGATCACACCCGGACGGCCGGCATGGCCACGTCGTCGACTACCGGCACGTCATCCACGCCCTGCGTCGCAAGCCGATGGCCCTGCTCGGCCTCGTCTACCGCGACAGCCTCTTTCCGCGCGCCGCCTACGCCCGCGCCTTCGAGGCGTTGCGCACCGCGCTCCCCGACCGCATGGCCTGCCGCATCACCGTCGAACTGCTCGCGCTCGCCCATGAGCGCGCCTGTGAGGCGGAACTCGCGCAACTGATCGAGGCTGACCTCGATGCCGGCCGGCTGCCCGACATGGCCGCGCTGCGCGCCCGCTTCGCGCCGGATGCCGCGGCACTGCCCGCCGTCACCATCCGCCACCCCGCTCTCAGCGCCTATGAGGATCTCGCAGCCAGCACCGCGGGAGACGCGGCATGAACGCCACCGATCCCATCGACGCCGGCCGCCTGTCGCTCGCCCTCCACGATCTCCGACTGCCCGCCATCAAGCTGGTCTGGCCCGACCTTGCCGTCCGCGCCGACAAGGAGGGCTGGCCCGCTGCGCGCTTCCTCGCGGCGCTGGCCGAACACGAGATCGCCGAACGCGCCAATCGCCGCATCCAGCGCCATCTCGAGGAGGCCAGGCTGCCGCCCGGCAAGACACTCGACAGCTTCGACTTCGAGGCCGTGCCGATGATCAGCAAGGCGCAGATCATGGCTCTCGCCGCGGGCGACAGCTGGCTGGACAGGGGCGCCAACCTGCTGGCTTTCGGCCCGCCAGGCACCGGCAAGTCGCATCTCGCTGCCGCCCTCGGCCTCGCACTGATCGAGAATGGCTGGCGCGTGCTGTTCACGCGCACCACCGACCTCGTGCAGAAACTCCAGGCCGCCCGGCGCGATCTCCAGCTCGAGGCCGCCATCGCCAGGCTCGATAAGTACCACCTGCTCATCCTCGACGACATCGCCTACGTCACCAAGGACCAAGCGGAAACCAGCGTGATCTTCGAACTCATCGCCGCCCGCTACGAGCGCCGGTCGCTGTTCATCACCTCCAACCAGCCCTTTGGCGAATGGCATCGGATATTTCCCGACCACGTCATGACACTCGCCGCAGTGGACCGCCTCGTTCACCACGCCACGATCTTCGAGATGAACGTCGAGAGCTATCGCAGGCGAACCGCCATCGACCGGAAACGCGGATCAGGCCGCCCGCCCTCACGCGCGACAATCAACGCCTCATCCTGATTGTCGCGCGTCTTCCGAAAACCGCTTGCCTCCGTGTCGCGCCGCGACAATCATCCGTCCGCCGCGACACCAGTCTCTCATCCTGATTGTCGCGCTGCTCGCACCCTGATCGTCGCGCTACACCACGGTGACGGTGAAGGTGGCGCATGTCCGGCTGTGCCACAGCCGGATGCTGTTCGTCCGCGCCTACGCGCGCGAGACGCAGGGTCGACGTGTACGTCGACGGTGTTCGACGCGCACGACCGGGCGTTTGCGTTCTTTCGCGGGGCCTGCACGCGGGGCATCTACGACAACATGAAGACGGCGGTGGACGCGATCCTGGTGGGACGGGATCGCAGCTACAACCGGCGTTTCCTGCAGAAGTGCAGCCACTACCTGGTCAATCCCGTCGCCTGCACACCCGCCTCGGGGTGGGAGAAGGGCCAGGTCGAGAACCAGGTCGGCATGGTGCGCGAGAGGTTCTTCTCACCGCGGCTGCGGGTGCGCAGCTACGAGGAGCTGAACGCGCTGCTGCTGGACCGCTGCGTCGCCTATGCCCGGGCGCACCGGCATCCCGAATTGCGCGACCAGACGGTCTGGGAGGTGTTCGAGGCGGAGCGGCCGAGCCTGGTGCCCTACACGGGTCGGTTCGACGGGTTCCATTCGGTGACGGCCTCGGTGTCGAAGACCTGCCTGGTGAGGTTCGACAACAACAAATACTCGGTGGCGGCGGGCGCGGTCGGGCGGCCGGTGGAGATCCGCGCCTATGCCGAGCGGATCGAGATCCGCCAGGACGGGCGCGTGGTCGGCGAGCACCGGCGCCACTTTGGCCGGG
>JBJTPC010000443.1:0-2399 GCA_046074905.1 Gammaproteobacteria bacterium | reverse complement strand
CCGGGCTCGATCAAGCCCCACAAGAAGTTCGAGTGCGAGGTGTACGTGCTGTCGAAGGACGAGGGTGGTCGTCACACGCCGTTCTTCAAGGGCTATCGTCCGCAGTTCTACTTCCGGACGACGGACGTGACCGGCAACGTGCAGCTGCCGGAGGGCGTGGAGATGGTGCTGCCTGGCGACAACATCAAGATGGCGGTCGAGCTGATCTCGCCCATCGCGATGGAAGAGGGCCTGCGCTTCGCCATCCGCGAGGGCGGCAAGACCGTCGGCGCCGGCGTCGTCTCCAAGATCATCGCGTAAGCCCAGAGCAACAGACCCGCGGCGCGAGCCGCGGGGGCGTCCGGAGATCCGCAGGCCAGTAGCTCAATTGGCAGAGCAGCGGTCTCCAAAACCGCAGGTTGGGGGTTCGATTCCCTCCTGGCCTGCCAACCGGTCACCGGACGCTCCCGCGGAAACGCACCGACCAGACGAAGGCAGGACATGACAGACCAGACCGAAGCCCGCCCGACGGGTGCCGACCTCGCCAAGGCGATCATCGCCGGCGCGCTCGTGCTCGCCGGCGTGGTGGCGTTCTACGCCTTCCCCGCCCAGGCGGGGTGGATGCGCTGGGGCATGTTCGTCGCCGGCCTGGTGCTTGGCGTGGTGGTTTTCGCCACCTCTGCCCATGCCCGCGCGCTGTCGGTATTCGTGGCCGGCTCCCGCGTGGAACTACGCAAGATGGTCTGGCCGACGGTCGCCGAGACCCGCCAGACCACTTTGCTGGTGTTCGCCTTCGTGGTGGTCATGGCGCTCTTCTTCTGGCTGGTGGACATGCTCCTCGGCTTTGGCACCCGCTGGCTGCTCGGCCAGGGCTGAGCGGCAGGCACAGGGAATCTCCGAAAATGGCATTGCGCTGGTACGTGGTCCACGCCTACTCGAACTTCGAGCACAAGGTGCGTGACGCGCTCGAGGAGCGGGTGAAGCAACTCGGTCTCGAGCACAAGTTCGGCAAGATCCTCGTACCCACCGAGGAGGTGGTCGAGGTGAAGAACGCCCGGCAGCGCAAGAGCGACCGGAAGTTCTTCCCCGGCTACGTGCTGGTGCAGATGGAGATGGACGAGGAGACCTGGCACCTCGTTCGCGAGGTGCCCAAGGTCCTCGGATTCATCGGCGGCACGCCGGATCGCCCTGCGCCCATCACCGAGCGGGAGGCGAATGCCATCCTGCAGCGGGTCGAGGAAGGCGCGGAGAAGCCGAAGCCGAAGGTGCTGTTCGAGCCCGGCGAGATGGTCCGTGTCACGGATGGACCGTTCAACGACTTCACCGGTGTGGTGGAGAACGTGAATTACGACAAGAACCGCCTGCAGGTGGCGGTACAGATTCTCGGCCGCTCGACACCGGTCGAACTGGATTTCGCGCAGGTCGAGAAGGCCTGAGCACAAGCAGCCGCCGCCCGGGCTTCGCCGCCCGGTCGGCGTCACGGGGAGCCCGCGAGGGCGTTCGTACCCAAACGAGGTGAAACATGGCGAAGAAGGTACAGGGCTACATCAAGCTCCAGATCGCCGCCGGACAGGCCAATCCGAGCCCGCCCGTCGGTCCCGCGCTCGGTCAGCAGGGCGTGAACATCATGGAGTTCTGCAAGCAGTTCAACGCGCAGACGGCGCAGCTCGAAAAGGGCCTGCCGACCCCGGTGGTCATCACCGTCTACAGCGACCGCAGCTTCACGTTCATCCTGAAGACCCCGCCGGCCTCCGTGCTGGTGCGCAAGGCGCTCGGCCTGGAGAAGGGCAGCTCGCGTCCGAACACCCAGAAGGTCGGCAAGATCACCCGGGCCCAGCTCGAGGCGATTGCCAAGACCAAGACGCCCGACCTCACGGCTGCCGATCTCGAAGCCGCGGTGCGGACGATCGCGGGCACTGCCCGCAGCATGGGCGTTGACGTGGTGGAGGGTTGAACATGGCCGTTGCCAAGCGTGAGAAGGCCTGGGCGGGTCGCATCCAGCCCGGCAAGCAGTACCCGGTCGACGAGGCCATTTCGATGGTCCGCGAGTTTGCCACCGCCAAGTTCCGCGAGAGCGTCGACGTGGCCGTGAACCTCGGCATCGATGCCGCCAAGTCCGACCAGCAGGTCCGTGGTTCGACCGTGCTGCCGCACGGCATCGGCAAGACGGTCCGGGTCGCCGTGTTCACCGGCGGCAAGAATCAGGACGTCGCCCGTGAAGCCGGTGCCGACCACGTCGGTCTCGAGGACCTCGCCGAGAAGGTGAAGGGTGGCTTCATGGAGTTCGACGTGGTGATCGCCAGCCCGGATGCCATGCGCGTCGTCGGTGCCCTCGGCCAGATCCTCGGTCCCCGCGGCCTCATGCCGAACCCGAAGGTCGGCACGGTCACCCCGGACGTCGCGGGCGCCGTGCGCAACGC
>JBJTPC010000442.1:0-9666 GCA_046074905.1 Gammaproteobacteria bacterium | reverse complement strand
GGCTGCGGGAGTTCTACGGAGCAGGCACGTCGAGGGTGGAAATCTGCAAGTCCGCCGTCCTGTTCGATGAGCTGCATCGTGCAGTCGCCGACCGAGTACACCAACTTGGAGTTCAGTGGACATTGGAGTCCGGATCCCAGGAAATCCACGCAGATCTCGCCCATCTTCGTATCGTGATGCGCAACCTGATTGCCAACGCACTCGATGCCCTGGAAAGTGTTCCGGCCGGTCACCGATTTCTGAGACTTAGATTGCGTCGCGTGGACGGCATCCAGCGAATCGAGGTGGAGGATACTGGTCCAGGAGTCTCGCCGGAAGTCGCAGCCGATCTTTTCAATCCCTTCGTGACCACCAAGTCGGATGGTATGGGTCTGGGTCTCGCCATTTCCCGGACACTCATGCGAGGACAGGGTGGGGAGTTGCGGCTCGAGTCCGTCACTGGCGGTGGCTGTCGATTCGTGGTGGTTCTTCCTGACGGAGCAATTCTGGAGAGAAATGAGAAATGACCGATTCGACTGTTTTTCTCGTGGATGATGATGCATCGGTGCGCGATTCATTGGCTCTTCTCTTGTCTCTCAACGGTTTTCGAACGCAGGTCTTTGCCGACGCCTCGGGCTTTCTGGACACCTACCAGCCTGAGTGGCGTGGCTGCCTGCTTACGGACCTGCGCATGCCCGGAATCGGCGGCATCGAGTTGCAGCAGTCAATCCAGTCTCGGCAGTGGCGGATTCCGGTCGTCGTGCTGACAGCCCATGGTGATGTGCAGACGACGCGGCTGGCGATGAAGCATGGCGCCTTCGACTTCCTCGAAAAACCGGTGGATGACCGTGTCCTGGTGGATGTACTGGGCAATGCCATCCAGGAAGATGCTCGACGCCATGTCGGCATGGTGGTGGAACGGCAGGCGAAACACTTGATGGAACGCCTGACGCCGCGTGAGCGGGACGTCATGAACCTGCTGGTGGAAGGATTGTCGCAGCGCGAGATTGCTGTGCAGCTTGGCATCAGCCCACGTACCGTGGAGGTCTACAAGTCCCGGATGATGGAAAAACTCCAGTGCCGAAACCTCGCCGAAGCCTTGCGATTGGCAATGGCGGCCGGAAGCTAGTCCGGTGCGCACGTACGGGGGACACCGGATGTCCGTCCCGACGTCCGCTCGATAGACTGGTGTCGTTCAGCATCGAGTAACCCAAAATTACCCCGCCAGATACCGCTTCTGGCGGGATTTTTTTGACTTCCCGATGACCAAGTCGGAAGTTATCTCGGCCGCTCGCTGAGCAGGCCCCGGCACGAGCCTGATCAGCCGATAGGGAGTCCATGAGTCTGGCGCGAGTCGGTGTACCCTTGTGGCATGAGCCTGCCGAATGCCGCCCCTTGGGACCGCCGCTACGCTGCGGCGGAGTTCTACTACGGCACCGCGCCGAACGACTTCCTGCTGGAAGTCGAGGCGCACCTGCCGCGCGGTGGTCACGTGCTTTGTCTTGGCGAGGGGGAGGGCCGCAATGCGGTCTTTCTCGCCCAGCGTGGTCACACGGTGACGGCGGTCGATCAGTCGCAGGTCGGCCTCGACAAGGCGGCGCGATTGGCCGCCGAGCGCGGTGTCGCAATCCGGACCCTGGCGGCTGACCTCGACCACTGGGACCTTGCGGCGGCCGCACCGGTCGGTGGCTGGGACGCCATCGTTTCCATCTGGTGCCATCTGCCCGAGGCCATCCGCCCGGGGCTGCATCAACGGATCATCGCCGCGCTGCGACCCGGTGGCGTGTTCGTGCTGGAGGCCTATCGTCCCGAGCAACTCGCGTTGGGTACTGGAGGGCCTCCCACGGCAGATCTCTTGCCAACCTTGGCCGAGTTGCGCCGCGATTTCGCATCCCTGGACCTCGAGATTTCCCGTGATCCACAGCGGGATGTGCGTGAGGGCCGCGGTCATGACGGGATGAGTGCCGTGGTGGAGTTGGTGGCGAGGAAGCCTGCGAATCCCTGAAGGGCAGACGTCCGCCCGATCATGTTGGCGTCAAGGGGGAGGTGACATGAAGCATGTGTGGATGATGGGGCTGATCCTGCTGGGCGGGATGGGGCTGGCGGCACGGGCCGACGTGTCGGCGACCTCCAGTCCACCGGCCATCGATGCGCAGGCCCTGGCGGCCTGGGCAGACCGCGAGTTGGGCGGTGCGGTTGCCGGCAATCGCTACTCCGCCTTGGCGCAGATCGTCGTTGCCGACGACCGCGTCATCCTCGACCGGAGCTATGGATATGCCGACTGGAAGGCCCGTATTCCTGTCGACAGTGCCCGGACCGAGTTTCTCATCGGCTCCATCACCAAGACTTTCACTGCGACGGCCATCGCCCAGCTGCTCGAGCGCGGACAGATCGCGTCTCTGGATGACCCCGTCAACCGCTACCTGAAGCGCCTGCAGTTGCCGCCGCCGTATGGTGATCAGGTGACGTTCTGGCATGTGCTCACCCATTCCGCTGGCTTCGAATTACGCAATGCCGGCCTGGCCTCGCTCGAAGCGCAGCCGCGGCCCTTGAGTCCGGAGACGTTGCGTCGGCTGGCGGCGGAAATCGTCTATCCACCCGGACGACATTCCTCCTATGCCAATTTCGGAACCGGTCTTCTCGGGGTGTTGATCGAGGACATGACCGGCCAACCGGTCGAGAGGTACTTGCAGGAGCAGGTCTTCCAGCCGCTGGGTATGCGCAATACGCGAATGAATGTCGGGCCCGAGCGGCCTGAGGAGTTGGTGCGGGTTTATCGTCGCGCTGCCGGATTGGAACCGAAGGAGATTCCGTGGCTGCCGTTCAGCGCCTATGCCGGCCCCATCGGAGGCATCAGTGCCACCCCGCAAGACATGGCGCGGTACCTGATGGCCCATCTGCAGACCGGGGAGTTTGCCACCCGCAATATCCTGCAGCCGGAGACCCTGTCGATGATGCAAGCGCCTCGGTTCGGCAACCATCCGGCGGCGAACCAGTTCGGGATGCAGTTTTTCACGAGTGAATGGAACGGCCGCAGGCTGGTGGAGCATGGCGGTAACTGGCCCCATAACGTCTCGATGCTGACGTTGCTGCCGGACCAGAAGCTCGGGTTTTTCGTTGCCACCGTGGGTGACGCTGCGGGTGGTGCCCGCTTCCTGCCCGCTTGGGAGGTGCGCGCCCGTCTGCTGACGCAACTCTTTGGGTCCCAGACGTATTCCCTGCAGGCGGGTGCGGAGACGCCGCTGGAATCCTATGTTGGTCGGTACCAGCAGGTTCAGCGCAACCATTCCACCCTGGAAGCCCTGCTTGACCTGGTCAACGCCAGCAGCGGTGATCCGGACACCAACGCTTTCGTGACCCGGGTGACGGAGGACGGCAAGGGCGGTCTGCGCATTGCCGGCGTAGAGGGCTACCGACCCATCGGCGGGGACCGGTTCTGGAAACAGGATTTCAAGCCCGGCCCGGAGTGGGCGGGCCCGCTCTACACCTTTTCCCGCGATGTTGATGGACGGGTCACCGGTTTGACCCAGTACTTCGGCGTGGATCTGCACCAACGCGTTTCCGGTCTCGAGGATCTGGGTGACCGCGGTCGCTGGGCGCAGATCCTGGCCTTGCTGATGATGACCGGGCTCGGAGCCGTGTTTTGGAAATCGAGGGATCGCGTCGGCCGATTCGCGCGCGTACTGGCGGTGATGGGTGCGCTGGCCATGGTCGCGATGCCGTTGGTGCTGCTCGGCTTCCATGACGAAGGCGGGTTGGCCTACTACCTCCTGTCAGCGCAACCCGGCCGCTGGCTGGTGCTGGCGCTCCTGGCCAACCTGCTGGTCGTGGTCACTGTCGTGCTCGCCTGGGGCAATGTCCGCGCGTGGCGCTCCCCCGCCACCGGCTGGCGGGAGCAAGTGACGCGCTGGCATGGTGCCGCGCTGGCATTGGCCGGAATTGCGCTGGTGCTGATTCTCGGCTCCGTCAATGCCTTGGGCGTGCACTTGCCTTGAGGATACGCCGCTGGCTTGGGGCAAGGCGGCCCTTGACCGGATGAGCAACCCCGCCTTAGCCTTTGACCTGTGGGGACAGGGTTTCACCGAAAATACGAGGAAAAACAATGAATAACGATACCAAGAGCCGCAAGCGTCTCGCCATCGGTTTGCTGGTGGCGGCGCTGCTTGTCGCCGGATTAGTGTTGCTGAATGGAAATGACGGGTCCGAAGATTCTGCCGGGACCATTGCGCCGGCCAAGAGGGTTCGCACGGACGCGAGTTCCGCCCAGACACCGCCTCCTGCCGAGGCAACCACTCCTGGTGCCGACGCTGCCGCGGCCGCGAAGACTGGAGAGAATGCCGAAAATGCGTCGAATGCGGATAAAGCCGCCGATGCCGCCAATTCGAACAACGTGATCAAGTTTTCGGATACGCGGCTCAAGCGTGCGATTCACCGGGTGGCGACGCTTCGTAACGGCATGAAGCTCTACTCGTTCCAGTATCTCTGGTCCAACCAGACCTATCTGGGCGTCATGGCGCAGGACCTCCTTGCCACGCCCGAGTGGCGCAAGGCTGTCATTCTTCAGCCCAGCGGCTTCTATGCCGTGGACTACACCAGGCTCGGCCTCAACATGGCCACGCTGGAGGACTGGCAAAAGCGCGGAGTTGCCGCCGTGGAGGTCGCTCGCTAGGACGATGAGGCTGACATCGCATCAGTCTTCGCCTGCTGGACTGAGGGCCGGCAGGCGCTGCGCGTTAAATCACCTGCACCGGCGCAGTGGACGTTATCTCTAAAGATACAGTATCTGAAGCGGAAACTCGGAATTTGTAGATACGCTGCAGCCGCGCAGACACAGTCCGGGTGAAACAACTCTTCCGTATGGTGCGGCGTGCATGATACTGACAGCAACCTGAAGATTGTGGTGTCGCTTGAAATCGAAAACAGGTCAAACGATGGAAGCTCGGTCTGCCGCCCCCAAGCCCGCGTTTGGAACCACAGTGCCCTGGTTCAGGGCGCAGGTTCTGGGTGACAACTCGGCCTTCACTTTCGATACCGTCGCCGGCCGGCCGGTGGTGCTGTTCTTCATGGGTAGCGCCGGAAACCCTGGGATTAAAAACGCGCTTGACGGGATGCTGGGATTTGCACGGTTCTTCGACGATGCCCACTGCTGCTTCTTCGGAATATCCACTGATCCCGAAGATGTCGCGGCGGGAAGAATCAAGAACCGTGTTCCTGGCATCCGGTATTTTCTGGATTTTGATCGCGCTATAAGTCTCGCCTACGGAGCGTGTGGGTCGGGGTCTGATCGATACGAGCCCTTTGTTCTGGTCTTGGATCGCCAGCTACGTGTTGCAGGCGCCTATCCGCCCGAAAGTTACTCGGACGCTCTGTTGGTTGCCAAGCAACTCGTTCAGGATCCGGCAGCGCAACTCTGGGCTCCTGTTCTTCAGGTTCCCAGGATTTTCGAGCCCGAACTCTGCCGGCACCTGATTGAACTCTATGAGGAACAAGGGGGCGTGGAATCCGGTTTCATGCGTGAAATCGATGGAAAAACGGTTGTGGCGCATGATTATTCCCACAAGCGACGCTCAGATGTCACCATCAGCAATGAAAGCCTACGTCGTGCGCTTGCAGATAGAATCAATCAGCGCCTGAGGCCGATGATCAAGCGGATTTTCAACTTCGATGCCACCCGGATGGAGCGATATCTTGTTGCATGCTACGACAGTGCTGTCGCGGGCCACTTCAGGCCACATCGCGATAACACCACCAAGGGTACCGCGCATCGGCGATTCGCTGTAACCATAAATTTGAATGGAGATTTCATCGGTGGAGACCTGTGCTTCCCCGAGTACGGACCACGAACATATCGTGCGCCGACCGGCGGAGCGATTGTGTTCTCCTGCGGCTTGCTGCACGAAGCGAAACCGGTCACCGAAGGTCGGCGATATGCATTTCTGCCATTTCTCTATGATGAGGCGGCGGCAGCTTTACGGGAGAAAAACAATGTCCACCTGGGAGAAGCCGTCGCGCCCTATCGGCAAAGCTAAGTATCCGGATGGGCGCCAGGTTTTCTCGAATCCGCCGGATAACGTTGCACCTGATGGTTGTATTCGAGCCTGGTAAAAGCTTGACGACAAGCTGGCAAAACAGTTGGCGCACGAAGTCGCCACAACGGCATCCCCGCCGAAACGAACGGCTTGTTTGGTTCGGCAGAAACACGCAGGATCCGACGCTACACTGGCATCATGCTTCGTGATGCCCTGCCAACGTTCACAACACACGGCAAGCCAACGCCAAGCCGCGAGCAAGCAACCACTACAGCCCACCTGCTGCCGCACTCAGAAACCAACGAGCCTGTGTCTAACATGGCGAGCTGCACGCCTAAGCGCACGCAGTGTGGCGCAACACCCACTCAAGCACTCTTCAAGCATGTACGCGCGGACCAGCCAAGCAGCCGCTGGGCCCAAGCACCAAGTGCCCGCCAAGCCGAACCGTACGAAAACACTGCGGCACGGCTGCAGCCTGCCGAAATCCTCTTCGCCTTCAGCGGCTTGCGCCTAGTCGCGGAAGTTGTTGAAGCTGACCGGCCGGTCCGTCGCGGTTGCTCGTAATACGCGCATGCTGGCCTGCAGGTCGTCCTTGCTCTTGCCCGTGATGCGGAGCTTGTCGCCCATCAACGCAGCGGTCACTTTCAGCTTGCTTTCCTTGATGGCCTTCTGCAGCTTCTTGCCCGTCTCGGCGTCGATGCCATGGCGCAGTTTCACCAACTGACGCGCACGGGCCAGGTTCTTGTCGATGTCTTCTTCCTCGACGCAGTTCATGTCGATTCCGCGCTTGGCCATGCGCAGTTTCAGGATTTCCAGCATCTGTTTCAGCTGGAATTGTTCGGGTGCTTCCATCACTACGCCGAAGCCTTCGCGGGTGTAGGTCGCCTTCACGCCCTTGAAGTCGAAACGCGTCTCCAGTTCGCGATTGGCCTGATCCACGGCATTGCTCAGCTCGTGGCCGTCGATTTCCGAAACGCAGTCATAGGAAGGCATCAGGCTCTCTCCGCCAGCAGCTTGTCGATGGTTGCGGTGAATTCGCGCTTGAATTCCTCGTATTTGACACCGGTCGCCGGACCGTTGAAGCCGGTGTGAATCTTGCGTACGCGACCCTTGCGGTCGATGACCAGCGTGGTGGGGAACGCATAGATTCGATCCAGCTGCGGCATCCGCGAGCCCGCATCGTCCTTGTCGCTGGTACCGGCGATCAGCAGCGGGTACGTGATGCGGTATTCGTCGCGGAAGCGCTTCACGGCTTGTACCGCCTGCGGCATGTCGCCGAAATGTTCGAACATCAGCATGACGGCGGCGAGGCCCTGCTCAGCCCGCTCGCGCACGAAGGGCGCCATGAACTCCGCTTCGTCGTGGCAATTGGGACACCAGCTCCCGCCCAGCATCACGACCACCACCTTGTCGTCGAAGAGGGTGTCCGACAGCGAGACCGGGTTTCCCTCCAGGTCGGGGAACGTGAAGTCGAATCGCGCCCCCGGATTGCGCAGGTGAGTCAGCGTATCGGCATCGGGAAGCACGGCGTTGGCGTCACGACGCGCGAGTACGGCGTCACGTCCCCAATTCCCATAGTAGACCTCGCCCTGCAGCTGTCGGCCGCTGGTGGAGAACTTCAGCCGGTAAAGGAAGGCGGTACCGCCGTCGAAGCGCGACAGCAACAGCTCGTTTCCTTGCACCTCGCCAGCAAGGAAGCGATGGTCACCCGTGGGTGTCAGGACGGTCCCGGTGACGAGGCGGCCATTCTGTTGCAGTTCGGCGATGCCGGCGCTCGGCTTGCCTTCACTGTCGGTGAACACCACGGACCAGCGACCAGCCGCTTCAGGCAGCTTTTCCGGTGCAGGCAGCGATGCGCTCGAGTCCTGGGCGGTATCCGGGGCGACAGCTCCATGCTCCGGGAAGAACCGATGGGTCTGGCCGCGTGTGCCGCGCAGTGAAAGCGTCTTCCACTCGCCGCGCTTGCGCAGGATTTTCACGGTACCGGTGAGTTGGCCCTCCCGCTCTTCCAGCACCAATTCGTTCTCGTAGCCGGGCATGTCGGCCTTGAGGACTCCAGCAGTGATGGTGACTTCCGGCACACGTACCCGCTCCGGTCCGTTGATCAGGAACAGCACCGTCTTGCGGGTCGGAGGAGCGCCCTCGCCGCTGGCCGGGGAGGACTCCTCGGCGATTTCAAGACCGAAGGGCAGTTCTCCCCCGGGCGTTTCGAGGACGGCCCGGAACACGCCCGGCGACAGCGGTGCAGGAGGCTCGGGTGCCCTCTGGCAGCCGCCGAGCGCCATCATTCCCATCAGGCCCGCCACGACCCTCACGGAGACGCCCCACGGTCGATGGGGTTCCGGAGCAATCGGTGTTCCGCGCAACAATCTCCTCCTCATCCACATCTTCATGCCGGCTCCCGAAAACCATCAGTCCCGCGTCGATAGCGGCGCCATACCCATTCCACCCGCCCTGCGGCGAGGTCGCTCTTGCGTGGCGCCAGGCGGACTTCGCGGAGGACGAGTCGCGTGGGGTCGAAACCCGCGGAGACTTCCGCCATGTCGGCCTGGAGCGCTGACTCGAGTTCCGCCAGCTGCTGGCGCTCCACTTCGACCGTCTCGGCGGCCCGGGCGACGTCGCCGCGTTCGCTGTAAGCGCGCGAGGCGCTGCGTGCCGCGGTGCTGGCCCGTCCCACCGTGCCATGGCCGCCGTAGCCACTCCGACGACGGCGTGTGCCACCGCCGAACAGCGCCCCGAGCAGCGTGGCACCGATCGAGACGGCTGCGTTGAGCGTCTGTTGCGAGGCCTGTTCGGTCTCCCGCTCATGCCGGGCTTCGGCGCGCCGCAATTGGTCCTGCGCCGTCTGCAACTTCGCTGCGTACTTGCGCCGCAGCTCGTCCAGCGCTGCGTCACGGGCCTCGCGAGCGGCGAGCTGGAGGCGTGCCTGGAATGCGCCGGCAGACTCACCTGGTGCCGAATTGAGCTTCAAGGCATCGCACACGAGCAACGTCGATGCGCAGTGCTCGTAGGCGTGAGCCGTCAGCTGCTTGCCATAACTGGTCAGGGCCTTCGGGGATCGCGCCCCGGGCGGCAGGAGGGTCTGGGCTGTGGCGGCCTCGGCAGTCCCGTCGAGCACCCACCCGGCGGCTGTCTGCTCGCCCTCCAGGGCTTCCGCCCACAAGGCTTCCGTACCATCCGGCGAGAGGGGTGCCAGCAGCGTCCGGGTTTCCCAGTTGTCGATGCGCGTTTTCGCATCGACGTAATGGAGCTTGAGGACCGCACGGACGTAGGGTTCGTACTCGAGTCCGTCGTCAGGGGCCGGTCCTTCCGCGATGCCTCCCACGGCCACCACGGGACTCGGGTGCGGTGCAGCCCTGACGACCCGCAACTCGGGTCGCGGTACAACCGCCGCCGCCTGCTCCTTGTTCGCGGCCATCAGTCGCGCGATTTCCGGACCGGCGAGGGGACCCCGCAGGAAGCTGAGCGCCCAGCGGGCACGCATGAGCACCGGCGCCTCGTCATGCACGTTCCGCATGAGGAACGCGCGTTCACTGAGCGAAGACAGCCAGCGGTCCAGTTGTTCGCCGGTGAGCGCGCCTCCGAGGGCACTTTCCAGGCCCTCGCGGACGCGCGCCTTGTCGCGCTCCGTCTGCAGGCGGCCGATGAACCAGGTCCC
>JBJTPC010000441.1:0-6176 GCA_046074905.1 Gammaproteobacteria bacterium | reverse complement strand
GATTGATCGGTCCAGGAAATCTGCGGCTGGGCGGCATTGGTGCCGCGGGCGCCGGTAGCCGCATTCAGTATGGCGATCGTGATGGGATTGCTCGCGGTGGAGGCGGTCTCGCCTGCCCAATTCACGGCTGCCACCTGGTAGGTGTAGACCCCGCCTGGCAGATTGGCATCCACATAGGAGCTCGTGCCCCCCTGCAGTAGACCGCCGAGGGCTACGAATGCGCCACCACCGATGCTGCGGTAAATCCGGTATCCCGTCGCGTCCGTCGACCCGGTCCAACTCAGGGTCGCCGCGGATTCTCCGAGGGCCGCACTGACCCCGGTGGGTGCAGCCGGCAGGGCAGGCGTCTGCAAGGCAATCGCCTCGGTCGGCAGACCGATGTCGGTACCAAGAGCATTGGTGCGAACCGTCGCGACCTGGTAGATCACGCTGCTGCCGACAGGGGCGCTGGTATCGGTAAAGTTGAGCACGGAGGCGGGAAGAGGGGCGGCTCCGCTGATCAACGTCACCACACCGCCCACGCTCCGGTAGAGGTGGTAACCACTCGCGTCGCCACTCGGGCTCCAGTTCACGGCAACACGGCCAGGCTCTACCCCGAGGCTGGAAAGCACTGTCGACGGCCCCGCCGGTGGCGCGAGAGTGGCGACGATGAGGTCCCCCGAGCGTTCTGCACCAATATGGTTGAAAGCCTCGACACGCAGTGTGTAAGTGGTGTCCCCTAGGAGGCCGCCGAGGATGGTCTCGGTGGTGTTCGGCGGAACGGTGGCCGTGACGTCCGGTTGGCCGGCCGTGCTGGCGACCACGCGAAAACCGTCCTCGGTGGTGGCGCGATCGGTCCAACGCAGACTGACTGCGCTTTGCGACACCGCAAGCAAACTAAGTGCTGCCGGTGAAGTCGGTGGGGCATTGGTGTTTTTCACCCTGACCTGCGCGCTCGCCGAGCCCCCGGACGCCGAGTCGACGTGGACGACGGCGGGCGGCGTCTGCGTGAAAATGTTGATGAGTGCACTGCCCGGCGCGAACGCCGCATAGTCTCGCAGCGTGAGGCGAGGCGGGGTCAGCCGGTCGCCGGAGCTGGCGGATACGGTCAGTACCCCGGTGTCCTGGTCGTACTCCGCCAGTGCGATGTCCACGAAGTCGACCAACGGCAGGTTGAGCGTGGACGGATCCGTGCCGGCATCCGTGGAGGTCATGCTGATGACCGGCGGCAGCGCGGTGGCATCAGCGACCGGCACAACCAGCGAGTCGCGCGTGTCGAGATGATCCATGGTGAGGGGGGCAGGCAGGCGGCTGCTGCCTGCAGGAATCGTCGGTCCATCCTTGACCGTCACCGTGGCGCTCGGCGCGGACGCGGCGAAAGTCTCGATCTGGCCGGCTCCTTGCGCCGCACGCGAGTAGGTCAGTCGGGTCGGCGACAGGGGTGTCTGGACTGTTCCGTCATGGAACTTGCCCATGACGGTGAACAGGTTGCTGGTCACTGCCGTTATACCGCCACCCCAATCGACGGGATTGCCGAATTCGTCGACGCCCGTGATTTCGACGAAGTTCCGGTTGCAGGGGCTACCGGTCACCTCGTTGCCGGGTTCGACAGCACTTCCGAGGTATCCATCAGGCGGAAGGATTTCCCGCAGGAACGGCCCCACGCTGCCGATCACCGTGCTGTTGGCGCTGAAGCCCCGATCGACGGTATGGGTGATGTCGCGGTTGGCGCGGGCGGTCTCGACCGTGAACACTTCCGTGCCGTAGGGATATCGCACCGTATAGGTACCGGCCACAGGGACGTCCATGGTGAAGCGCAGTCGGAGAAATGCGGTCTGCGATCCGTTGATCGGTTCTCCGTTCGGTCCACTCTGGAGAAATGCCGTCTCCGCGGCCATCACCAGTGTCAACACGCGTTTTCCGCCAGGTACCACGACTTGTGCCGTGGCGTTCCAGTAGAACGCTTCGCCTCCGGAACCGATTTGCAGCGAGAAAGGGTCGGTCTCGACAATCGGGTCGAAGAGGCACAGCCCTGCGTCCAGGCAGCGCTGCAGGGAGACTCCATTCGAATCGGTGACGTACTCGGGAAATCCGTTGACGGGATTGAGTGGGCCAGAGGAAACCGCCGTTGCCGCATTCGCGGAAGTGTTGTTGCCGACGATGTCGCACGAACCTACCTGGGCGGTGGCACTGGTAGCGTAGAACTGGAGGGTGGAAGTCACCAGCAGGGTAATGAGCTTGTTTTTCATGGTCAGATGCTCCGCAATTACTGGTTGACGACCGTGACGGCGCGGGTGGCCGCACCGCCGGTTACATTGCCGCGCGAGGAGACGACCGTTACCGTGGCTGGCAGCACGGGCGCCTGGATGGAAACTGCGCCGTCGACCAGCACCGAATTGTCGAATTGCAGGGTGAGGGTCGGAGCTACCGGGGCGCCGCTCGCATCGCGATTGGCAGATCCGTCATCACTTGAACTGGCTACAACATCGAGGTTGCAGATGCGTGCGTCCGCCGTACCGGTGCAGGTTGCCTCCGCCTTGTGGATAGTGATGAAATCACGGAGCACGGCCGTCTTCGTATTCGGAATCGAGGGCAAGCCGGGATCACGAGCGGTAACCGAAAGGGTGGTCTGTCCGGCGACGAGCGGCCCAGGCACCGTCATCGTGCCGAAGTAGCGGTGCCCTTCTTTGACGAGTGGCAGGGTGGTGCCATTGATGGTTACCTCCGCGCCAGCGAGCTGGGTCGCGCTGGTGCTGCCCTCGGCCATCACCGTGACGCGCTCGATGCCGCCGCTGCGACTGAAGTATGCGGCACCAATCGACAGAGGCACCTCCGCCGTGGGAGCACGCTTCCCGGAGACCGTGAACAGCCTGCTCGTGAAAACATTCACCGGATCGCCTTCCGGATTGTTTGCGGTATTGATGGGAATCGGCGTGATGCCATCCAGTCCCACTGCAGTCACCCGGACGAAATTGGTGCCGCATGGGCTGCCGGTGACAGTGCTGGGGGTTACACCGTCCCCGATGTACCAAGGGCGGTCCTCGGGGCGCAGCAGCGGCGCCTGATCGGCTATCAGGAAGGGTGACACTAGCCCTGGAACTTCGCTGTTCGGCGCAAAGGAAATATCGATGGGCTCGCTGATTTCCATCCGGTTCTGCCCATTGCCGCGGGGCAGGAGTGCGGTTACCCGATAGGTTTTCTTCCCCCACGGGCTCTCCACGGTGTAAACCCCCACCGCATCTACATTGATTCGCGTGCGGAAGCGCTGGAACTGGGTCTGGAAGCCCGCGGTCACCTGCGGACTGAGAAAAGCGGTTTCCACGCCCAAGACCAGAACACCCGAGATCGGCGCTGTACCGGGCGAAGTAAAGACGTTTTCTGCCAGGAAGTGGAAAGCCTCACCACCTCGCCCGAGAGCTTCGGACAGCGGATTGCCCACCTCCACGGGGTCGTAGAAACAGGGCGCCGGGTTGCCGTCATTCGTGTAGCTGTCGGTGCAGGCCTGAAGACCGACGCCGTTACCGTCCACGACCCACTGGGAAAACATCCCCTGCGCATCCAGTGGCCCCGAGGTGAACGGCTTGGCCGAGTCGACCGTGCAGGCGAGGGCGGTGAACGGGGTAGCGAGAATCACGGCAGCGAGGGCTGTGATTCCAGCACGGCGGAGGTCTTCCATGTGGGGGGGTCCTTTGCTTGGGGGATTCAGGTAACCGGTAGGTGATTACCCTCATGCAAGACCCGTTCCAATTCGGTAACTTCAATTAAATCAGTGATATAGGTGTTTTCCGATGGCTTTTGGCGGTCGGGCGCGTCAATTTTCTCGACTAGGGGTAAACCCCTATCTGGTTTCGACGGCGTCACAAAACCCCGGACACCGGCCAGTGGGCGACGGTGCGGCGGTTGGGGGGGGCGGTGGAGGCGGCCGGGGAATCGCGGCGAGAATTCGCGACGTGGCGCGGGCGGCCGCAGGAGAGATGGCGCTCCCAGAGGGATTCGAACCCTCGTACCAGCCTTGAGAGGGCTGTGTCCTAGGCCTCTAGACGATGGGAGCATCTTGAGAGCCTGCTATCATACAACAGATGGAGCACACCTCAACCCCCGTGATCGTTGCGCGGTCATCCCACCCCATCTCGCGGGCCTCCATTTCCACCGCTGCGCTGAAGACCCTTTACCGGCTCAAGGACGCCGGTTACCAGGCTTTTCTGGTAGGCGGCGGCGTCCGCGACCTGCTCCTGGGTATCGAGCCCAAGGATTTCGACGTGGCGACCGACGCCCACCCGGACGACCTGCGCCGGGTGTTCCGTAACTGCCGGCTGATCGGCCGACGCTTCCGTCTTGCCCACGTTCATTGGGGCGGTGAGATCATCGAGGTGGCCACGTTCCGCGCGGCCGCAGCGCCTGCCGAGACGGATGACGAGCATCCGGCGGAGGACCTGCACGCAGACCTGCGACGCGCCTCCGCCGAAGTGCGGATCACGGATGATGCCGGGCGTCTGTTGCGCGACAACGTCTACGGCGCCATCGACGACGATGTCTGGCGGCGCGACTTCACCTGCAACGCGCTTTACTACAACATCGCCGACTTCTCCGTCTGGGACTACGTGGGTGGTGTGCAGGATGTCCGCGACCGCGTGTTGCGCCTGATCGGTGATCCCGAGCAACGCTATCGGGAAGACCCGGTTCGCCTCCTGCGTGCGGTCCGCTTTGCCGGCAAGCTCGGTTTCAGCATCCATCCGGAGACCGAGCGGCCCATGCGCGAGTTGGCGCCCCTGCTGGCCAGCGTGCCGCCGGCGCGCCTCTTCGACGAGACCCTCAAGCTGTTCCTGGCGGGGCATGCCCGCAGCACGCTTGCCGTACTGGAGGACAAGGGTCTGCTCGAGCCCTTGCTTCCTTCGCTGCATCGCGCGTTGCGCGAGGATGACTCCGGCCGCTGGCGGAGTTTCGTCGACGCCGGGTTGGGCGGTGGTGACGCGAGGATCGCCGCCGACCGTCCGGTCACGCCGACATTCCTGTTCGCCACGCTGCTGTATCCGGCAATCGAAGCGCTGGCGCGTCGCCGTCATCCCGGCCTCGCCACCACCGCGGGCGCCTACGGGCAGGCGCTGGGCGATGCCTGCGACGAGATCTTGTCGGCGCAGATCAAGCGTATTGCCATCCCGAAGCGCTTTACCCTGCCCCTGCGCGAACTGCTGGTGATGCAGCCCAAGTTCGAGCGGCGCGAGGGCCGCAAGATGCTGGCACTGCTGAATCATCCGCGTTTCCGTGCTGCCTATGACCTCTTCGTCCTGCGTGCCGAGGCAGGCCTTGCCGACCGCGAACTGGCGAACTTCTGGACCGAGGTCCAGACGACTGCGCAGGAGCAGCGCACCGAACTGGCCGAAGCCCTGGGAGCGTCCGTCTGCGGTGCGGCGGAGCCGGTCATCGGCGAAGACCCCGAGGTTCCCGCTCGACGACGGCGTCGACGCCGCCGTCCGCGGGGTGGCGGTTCATCTGCGGATGGCTGAGGCCCCTTGTTGGCAGCCGGCCTACATCGGTATCGGCAGCAACCTTGACGGACCGGAGGCCCGGGTCCGGCAGGCATTTGCGCAGCTCGCGGAATTGCCGGAGACGCGGCTGGTGGCGGCTTCTGCCCTCTGGCGGACCCCCCCGGTCGGTCCCATCGACCAGCCACCCTTCGTGAACGCCGTCGCCGGGGTGCTCACCCAACTCGCGCCCCGTGCGCTGCTCGAGGCCCTGCTGGCGGCGGAGCGGGTTCAGGGGCGTCGTCGCGAAATCCGCTGGGGTCCGCGAACGCTTGATCTGGACCTGCTGTTGCACGGACAGGCAGTGATCAACGAGCCCGGTCTGGTGCTGCCGCATCCCGAAATGACCGCCCGCGCCTTCGTCCTGTATCCTCTGGCAGAGATAGCGCCGGAACTGCGGATGCCGGGCGGCGAGCGCGTTGCCGGTCTGCTCGGTCGGCTGGACGGTCGCGGCCTGCAGCGTTTGTAGACGGGGAGGGCGCCGGGTGAGCGAGGGAGGCGCGGTGCGTGACATGTCCTCCGGAGGTGCGGGCCGCGCGCTGCCGCAGCGCTTCATTGTCATCGAAGGCCCCATCGGGGTCGGCAAGACGTCCCTGGCCCGCCGCCTCGCGCAAGCCACCGCTGCCGACCTGGTCCTCGAGCGTGCCGACGAGAACCCGTTCCTCGAGCGCTTTT
>JBJTPC010000440.1:0-2050 GCA_046074905.1 Gammaproteobacteria bacterium | reverse complement strand
CTCCACGGTAACCGGCTCAAGGCCACGCCGGCTTGGCGATGCCCAGCCAGGCGGCCAGCAGGACACAACCATAGATGCCGAGCACGCAGTAGCGGGTCCGTCCCAGGGAGCGCCGCAGCGCCGCTTCGAGAGACGGGGTGCTGCCTTCAGCCACGAGGCGCCCGAAGTCGGCGCCGAACGGGACCAGCAGGAGACGCACCGCCAGGCCACAGCCGACCGCGAGTGCCAGCAGCAGCAGTTTGAGCGACAACCAGGCCCCCAGTCCGTAAACCTGCGGATGGCTGGCCGCGACGCCGCAGCCAAGCATCAACGACAGGCGCAAGAAGACGTCGAACCGCCGCCACGCCGCCGCTTGTGCCCAACCACCGTGGTGCAGGCGGAACACCAACCCGCCCCAGGCCAGGATGCCGAGGCTCCAGAGAGCCATCCAGCCGGCAGGCAAGGAAAAGCCGAGGAACGGTTGCGCCAACCAGGGCGCCAGGGCCACCACACCCAACATCGCGAAGCGGGGCACGAGATCCAGCGCCATGAGCAGGCGCAACGCGAAACGCCGGGTTTCGACCGGCAGACGTGAATCGGTGACGGCGAGGCTGGCCTTGAAGACGCCGAGATCGGTGCCGAACCACAACGCGAAAGTAAGCAAGTGCAACCAGCGCAGGGCCTCGTGCGACATGCGCCGTCCTGCTAGCCGATCACGCCGCGGGCGACGAGCGAGTCGATCGCGCTCTCCGGCAGCCCAAGCGAGCGCAGTACCGCGCGCGTGTCCCGACCTGGCGTCGGTACCGGATGATGGACGCCGAATCGCTGGCCATCGAGTGAGACCGGCAGCGCCGGCAGGCGGGTCTGTCCACCCTCGGGCAGGTCGATGGGCAGCAGACCGCCGGAAGCATTGAGGTGGATGTCGTCGAACAATTCCTCGGGCCGCGCGATGGGCGCATAAGGCAGGCCGCAGCGCTCGAGCCGGGCCATGAGGTCCGCCTTGGTGCAGGCCCCCAGGCGCTCGCGCAGGGCAGGAATGATCACGTCACGCCGCGCCACGCGCCCGCCGTTCGCCGCCAGCGTGGCGTCCACCGCCCAATCCGCGAAGCCGAACTCGCGACAGAACACCGGCCACTGGGTATCGCTGACCACGGCCACGAACACCTGCTCGCCGTCCACGGTGTCGAAGATGTCGTACACGGCCCAGGCAGAGATGCGGGCGGGCATGGGCGGCGCCGGCGTGCCGGTCACCGCGTACTGGGCCATATGCTGGCCCACGAGGAAAGCGGTGCACTCGTAAAGGGCACTGATCACCCGCCCGCCCTTGCCGGTGCGGTGACGCTGCTCGAGCGCCGCCATGACACCGATGGCGCCGAACATCCCGCCGGTGACGTCGATGACCGAGGCGCCGGCGCGCAGGGGCCGCCCCGGCGGACCGGTCATGTAGGCCAGGCCGCCCATCATCTGCGCCACCTCGTCGAGCGCGGTGCGGTGCTGGTAGGGACCCTCGAGGAAACCGCGTGTGCTGCAGTAGACGAGGCGCGGGTTCAGTGCCGAGAGTGCTTCCCAGCCGAGACCCAGCCGATCCATCGCCCCCGGACGGAAGTTCTCGACGAACACGTCGGCGTCAGCCACCAATCTCAGCAGCAGCTCTCGCGCTTCCTCATGCGAAGTATCGAGACAGAGGCTGCGCTTGTTGCGGTTGTAGGTGACGAAGTACCCGGCGCCGGAGCCACGCAGGCGGCGCGTCTTGTCGCCACCGAGCGGCTCGATCTTCACCACGTCCGCCCCGAGGTCGCCAAGGACGAGGCCGACGGTCGGCCCCATCACCATGTGCGACATCTCCACCACCTTCACATGCGCCAGCGGCAGGGGTTGGTCCACACGGAACTCCGTTGGGGGAAGACGGGAACGGCTTGTCGCGAAATTGTTCTAATAGTATAACATCCTGCAAACTTCACGGGGAACGCACATGGTCCGGGCAAACCGCCTTTCGAACTCCCTGCAGGCGCTGCTGCTGGGGTTGGCGCTGCCCCTCGTGGCACCGATCGGTCTTGCCGCACCCGTCCCC
>JBJTPC010000439.1:0-2798 GCA_046074905.1 Gammaproteobacteria bacterium | reverse complement strand
TTGCGGGCGCTCGCCGAACTCCTCGGGGCACCGGTGGTGATGACGAGCAATGCTCGCGGCGTGTTGCCGCCGGGTCATCCGCTCGCCGTGCCCTTCAGTCCGTCACTCGAGCCCGTGCGCCAATTGGTGCTGGCCGCCGATGCGGTGCTCGTCGTGGGGAGCGAGTGCGGACAGACCGACTTCGACATGTATGACGTCGCGCCGTTTCCCCAGCCCCACGGGCTGGTACGCATCGATATCGACCGGGACCAGTTGCAACGTGGCCTGCGCCCCGAGGTCTCGCTGCTCGGTGAGGCCGGCGGCGTGTTGCGTGCCTTGCTGGCCACGATGGCTACCACCACGCGCGCCGGGACTCCGGCCGCGCGCCTGTCGCGGGGTGCGGCGATGGCGGAGTCGGCGTGCGACGCCACGTTTGCCGCGCTGAGTCCGGCGATGCAGCGACAGATCGGCTTTCTGGAAACGATCCGCGAGTTGCTGCCGGAGGCCCTCTTGGTGGGCGATTCCACGCAACCGGTGTACGCCGGCAATCTCGGTTTCAACGCCGCCTCGCCGGGCGGCTGGTTCAACAGTTCCACCGGCTACGGGGCTCTGGGGTATGCGTTGCCGGCATCGACGGGCGCCAGTCTCGCCGCCCCGGAGCGCCCCGTTGTCTGCCTGGTCGGCGACGGTGGCTTGCAGTTCTCGCTGGGCGAACTCGCCGGTCCACGCGAGAACAACGCCTGGATGGCCATCGTGGTCTGGAACAATCATGGCTACGGCGAAATCAAGACCAGCATGCTGGCGGTGGACATCGAGCCGGAGGGCGTGGACGTCCAGCCGCCCGATTTTGTCCCCTTGGCGGCCGCCTACGGCTACGAGTACCGCTGCGTGGCGAACCTCGACGAGGTGGCCGCCGCCCTGCGGGATTTCGCTGCGGAACGGCAGGTGGTGCTGCTGGAGGTGAGGGCGGCGAATTTCGAGTAGCGCGCCCTTCGCGACAGCGCGAACCACCCCGTTGGCGCCGTCGGACAACCTGATGGCCGTCCGTGTCGCCCGGGGCGGATCAGGGACGGCGCGAGCGGCGTCCCTCGCCACCGACCCGGTGTCCGCCCTTGGCACCGGGTGCCTGGAGCGGGCCCAGAGCCTCTACTACCCCGGATTCCTCCGGCCTGGCACCGCGCTGGTGTCCGTCGAGTGCCGAGCGCATGGCAGCGAGATGATCGAAACTGGTGCCGCAGCACCCGCCGATGATGCGGGCGCCGGAGTCGATTGCCAGACCGGTGTAGCGAGCCATCAACTCCGGCGTGCCGTTGTAGTGGATGTGTTCACCGACGAATTGCGGGATTCCGGCGTTCGCCTTGGCGATGAGAGGAATGCCCGCTTCACGGGCGGACATCCCCAATACGCTCATCACCAGATCGGGGGCACCGACGCCGCAGTTGGCGCCGATGGCTACCGGCGGTGGTGCCAGTTCCTTGGCGAAATCGACCAGGGCCGCCGGTGTGATACCCATCATCGTCCGTCCGGCGGTATCGAAACTGGCAGTGAAGGTGTAGGGCAGGCCGACGGCTGCCGCGGCCTGCGCGGCAGCGCGGATTTCCTCGAGCGACGACATCGTCTCGATCCACGCGACATCCGCTCCGCCTTCCTTGAGACCGGCAATCTGCTCGGTGAAGACCGCGAGTGCCTGCTCCTCGGTGAGTTCCCCGAGCGGTGCGAAGAGGTCGCCGGTCGGTCCCACCGAACCGGCGACCACGATGGGCCGACCGGCGGCATCGGCGATCTCGCGGGCGAGTCGGGCAGCGATGCGGTTGATCTCGCGCGCCTGGTCCTGCAGACCATGCAGCATGAGGCGACGCGCATTGCCGCCGAAGGTGTTGGTGAGCAGGATGTCGGCGCCCGCGTCGATGAAGCGCTGGTGGAGCGTCTTCACCCGATCCGGATGGTGCAGGTTCCAGGTTTCCGGCGCCTCGCCGGCCTCGAGGCCCATGGCGAACAGGTTGGTGCCGGTGGCGCCGTCCGCCAGCAGGGGCTTGCCGACGGCGAGAAGTGCGGAG
Organism: Gammaproteobacteria bacterium; assembly: GCA_046074905.1. GTDB lineage: Bacteria > Pseudomonadota > Gammaproteobacteria > Steroidobacterales > Steroidobacteraceae > CAIOHZ01. The sequence continues at coordinate 762 of JBJTPC010000439.1, read as the reverse complement.
AGCGAGGCCATTCGCGGAGTGTCCTTGGGATGCGTTTCAGCAAGGATAGCATCGCGGGTCAGCGTCGGACCGGTGGGTCCCATGCCGACCGGTGATGGGACAAGTCCTGTCGATACCAACAAAAAAGCCCGGGCAAGGCCCGGGCTTCAAGTTCGTCCCGTCCGCCGGCGCCAGCGGGTCGGAGGGACGGTCCTCGGCGTCAGCGCACCGTCACCCTGACACCCGTGACGCTCGGCAAGCCGACGAGTCCGGTTCCAGCGCCACCCACCGCCCGCAGCGAGTACACGTAGTTCGTATTCCGCTGTACCGCGCTGTCGGTGAATGTGGTGGTCACGCGACCATCGACAGTCCCGGTGGTATTGACGGCGGTGCCTGTGACCTTGCTGAGGACCGAGCCAGCCGCGCAGGTCGGCAAAGTCCCGCTGGAGGCGAGGCAGCGCAGGACCTCGTAACCGCCCACCGAAGCATTGTTCAGCGCTGTCCAGCGCAGGGCGACCTGGGCTGTGGTCGTGCCCAAGGTCACCGACGCAATTGGAGTTCCCGGACGCGGCAGGTTGGCTGCTGCGAGGACGAATCCCGTGGTAGCGACAGGGCCGACGCGGGTTCCATCGAGCGCCGCGATATCGTAGCGGTAGGTTCGGTTTGCCGTGGCTCCACTGTCGGTGAACGTCAGGCGGATTCCCGTTCCTGTCGCTCCGGCGACGGTGCTGGAAAGTACCGTCGTCGTGCCGGCACTGACCTCACCCGTGGAGTCGTTTACGG
>JBJTPC010000438.1:0-3425 GCA_046074905.1 Gammaproteobacteria bacterium | reverse complement strand
GTTCGGCATCGATGACCGCGGCCAGACGTCGGGCAATGGCGAGCGTCACGTCCTTCTCGCGCGTTCCCTTGGCGCCGACGGCACCAGGGTCCTTGCCCCAATGGCCGGCATCGATGGCCACCACGAGATCGCGACCGCCTGTGGGGACTTTGTTGCGGACGGGTGCGACCGGCGACGGCACCGCTTCGACCGCCACGGGCGCGGCACGCACCACCGGCGGCTCGCTTGCGACCGTCGTGCCCGCCGACACGGGCGACCCGGGCAACACGGGCGACGCGGTGCCAGCCGATGGCGACGCGATGCCGTCCGGTACCGCCGCCACCGCCTTCGGCTCGCTCGCAACCGTCGGGGCCGGACCGCGGGGCGATTCCACCACCGCCACCGTTCGATTGGCTCGCGGGAGACCGAGCAGCACCTCAAGCCGAGGCTTCGCCCCTCCCTTGGCGGCGCGCCATTGGACGCGATGGGCCTGAGGCTGCGCGAGGTCGATGACCACACGCAGGGAGTCGCCACGGGGCGCAATGCGGATGCCGCGCAACGGTGCGGCGTCCGCAAGCGTCGCGAGACCCAGTGGATCGATCCCATTGCCCAGACGGGTGCCGGCGAGGTCGACCACCAGGCGCGGCGGCCCATCCAGGGCGAACACCTTGAATTCCGGACGCTCCGGTATCGACATCACGACTGTGGCGGGGGATTGGGTCGTGGCCGGCGAGAAATCGATGGCCCCGAGGGGTTGGACGGCGGCCATCGCCGGCGCCACCGAGAGGGTCATCCACAGCAAGACCCGGGCGGATACCGCACGGGTCCAACGCAGGCAGTCTCGCTTGGAGCACCAGTCCATGGTAGGGACTTTACCCAGAGCCAACATAAAACTCAAGAAAATGATGCAGTTATCGGTGGCTCCTCAGGCTGCTTCGGCAAATCGCTCACAACCCTCTGGCCAGCATCGGTCAGCCCTTCAATGGTGATGAGACGCCCGGCGCCGGCCATCTGGAGCCCGACGGCAAGATCCGCGGTCGCCGCAAGCTCCGGGGCCCGTGATGGCCATTCGACCAACACCAAAGCTTCGCGGCGCAAATCACGGAAGCCGAGGGCTTCAACCTCGTCGACGTCGGCAAGCCGATACCAGTCGAGATGATGGACCACCCCGTACCTGGTCTCGTAAGTTTCGACCAGCGTGTAAGTCGGACTGCGTACCGCGCCCTGAACGCCGAGTTCCCGCAGCAGCGCCCGGGCCAGCGTGCTCTTGCCGGCACCGAGATCCACGTCGAGCGTGAGCAGCAGACTGCCGGATCGCTGCGGCCACTCTCGAATCAGCCGGCGCGCGAGTTGGATGCCGAGCTGCCGAGTCGCCTGCTCGTCCTCCAGCAGGCGCGCCAGGGAAGCCTTCATGGCACCGCCTCCGTCCCGCCGTTGAGCAGCCGACGCAGGGGAACGAAGAGGTCGCTGGCAATGAGCCCCCGTTCCCCGCCGATACGGGCCGCTGCATCGCCCGCCGCGGCGTGGGCAAGAACGGCCAAGGTGGCGAGGGTCACCCACCCGTCCTCGCCGCTGGAAAAGTGGAAGGTGGCGTCACATTGCTGCTGTGCGGCGAGCCCGGCGCACAGCCCGGCGAGCACGTCACCCATGCCGGCAGTCCCCATCCCCGGGTTGCCGAGATCGCAGACCCAGGGGGTGAGCGTCGCTGGACCGGCCACCAGCGTTGCCGCCCCCTTGAGCACGACGACCGAACGCCAGCGTGACGCCAGGGCCTTGACCGCGCCGAGCCGATCCGCCTGGATGGCAGCCACCGTGGTCCCCAGCAGGACAGCCGCCTCACCCGGGTGGGGCGTCAACCACAAGACAGGCGGAAGCCGCGGCGCCACCACCCGGAGCAGCCCGTGCAAGGCATCCGCATCGAGCACCAGAGGACGCTCCCCGATGCCGCCCAGCACGGCCCGCAAAAGGCTATCGCCCCAGGCCCCACGCCCAAGTCCCGGGCCACAGACCACCGCATCGGCCATGGTCAATCGCGGCAGGAGGTCGGCGGGGGTCTCGCAAGCCACGGCCATCACCTCGGGACACGCCAGAGGCAGCCATCGCGCATGCTCGGTGCGGGTCGCCACGGTGACGCGACCGGCGCCGCTCCGCAGGGCCGCCTCGGCGGCCAACCGGACGGCACCGGGCATGCCATGGTCACCGCCGACCACCAGCACATGTCCATGCCGGCCCTTGTGCGCGTCCCGTGGACGGCGTGGCAGGAAGGTCAGGGCCGAGGAGGCTATCCGTCGCAACAGCGGGACCGCGGGAGGCGCAAACGCGTCGTCCGGGATGTCCAGCGAATGGAGCCTGCATCTGCCGGCAAATCCGGGCGCCAGGAACAACCCGGCTTTCCAACCCACGAAAGTGCTGGTGAAGGTGGCGCGTACGGCAAGCCCCAATTCTTGCCCACTGTCCGCCTGGACGCCGGAAGGAATATCGAGGGCGTGGATCCGACCCTCTGCGCGATTGATGGCGGCGACTGCGTGCGCCCAGACCCCCTGCAGGGGCCGGGAAAGCCCGATGCCGAACAAGGCGTCGACCACGACATCCGTCGCCAGCAGGGCGTCGCCCAGCGCCGGGGTCGCGAGTTCCGCTGCGGTCCATACCCGGACCGTGCCGCCCGCCGCAATCCAGTCCTCGAAGGCCAGGCGCGCATCGCCCTGCAGTGTCCCCGGCGAAACCACCGAGTGCACGCTGACGGCGAAGCCGGCGGCGCTCGCCAGTCGTGCGAAATCGTAGCCATCCCCGCCGTTGTTGCCGGGCCCGCAAACCACGCTGCAGGACCTTGCGGCCGGCCAGAAACCGCGCAGATCCGCGAGAGCAACGGTCGCGGCGGCGGTCATCAGGGATCGCCCGGACATCCCGAACCGGGCCTGCGCTGTCTCGTCCGCGGCGCGGACAACCGCTGCGGAATGAACCGGCGAGGAGGGCAAGCGACGAACCATGGTGGCAGTATAGGTCCACCATGAGCGCCGACAGTCGCCCCACCCACCCGGAATCGGCCGATCTCGACCCCGAGGCGCTCGCCGGACTCGCTGCCGACATCAAGGCGCTGGCTCGCCAGTTGGGATTCAGTGCGGTCGGCATCGCGGGGGTAGACCTGCCGGCCGATGAAGCCAACCTGCTCGCTTGGCTCGAGGCCGGGCACCACGGCGAACTGCATTACATGGAGCGCTTCGGTGCATTGCGCGCCCGGCCTGCCGAACTGAAGCCCGGCACCGTCCGGGTGATTGCCGTTCGCCTCGATTACTACCCGTCGGCGGCGACCGATCCGGGTGAAGTCCTGGCCGATGGCGAACTGGCCTACGTGTCCCGCTACGCGCTCGGACGCGACTACCACCGACTGATGCGCAACCGGTTGCAGGATCTCGCCGAAGCTGTCGCGGCAAGGGTGGGGCCCTTCG
>JBJTPC010000437.1:0-3585 GCA_046074905.1 Gammaproteobacteria bacterium | reverse complement strand
TACCCGAACACGAGATGCGCAAGCTCCGGGTCGGCCAGACCGCCACGGCCCGCGTCGATGCGGCCGGTGCCGCATTCCAGAGCGTCATCCGGCGCATCAGTCCGGTCGTGGACAGCGCGACCGGCACCTTCAAGGTGATGCTCGAGCTGGTCGACCCGGGGAAGCAGCTGCGGCCCGGCATGTTCGCCCGCATCGACATCGTCCACGAGCGGCGGGACGACGTGGTGCGGATCCCCCGCGCCGCGATCCTGGAAGATGACGGCACGCCGCGCGTGTTCGTCGTGCAGCAGGGCAAGGCGCGCATGCGCGATGTCCAGCCGGGCCTGACGAACGGCCCCCTCGTCGAGATCACCGCCGGTCTCGGCGGTGGCGAGCAACTGGTGGTGATCGGCCAGGGCACCCTGAAGGACGGCAGCGCCGTCCGCGTGGTGGGCACCCCACCCAGCGCCGCCACTCCCGCCAAGCCTGCCCGCTGAGCCGCCGCCATGCGCTTGGTCGAACTCGCCACCCGTCGCCGCGTGACGGTGACGATGTTCACGCTTGCCGTGGTCCTCTTCGGCTTCGTCTCGCTGTCGCGGCTGAAGGTCAACCTGTTGCCGGACCTCTCCTACCCGACACTCACCGTGCGGGTGGAGTTGCCCGGGAGCGCCCCGCTGGAGGTCGAAAACCTCATCACGCGCCCGGTCGAGGAAGCCGTCGGCATCATCCGCAACGTGCGCCAGGTACGCTCGGTCTCGCGTGCAGGCCAGGGCGATGTCATCCTCGAGTTCGCCTGGGGAACGGACATGGATCTCGCGGGAATCGATGTCCGCGAGAAGCTGGACCTCCTGCAACTGCCGCTGGAGGCGAAGCGTCCGCTGCTGCTCCGTTTCGACCCGGCCAGCGAACCGGTCATGCGCTATGCCTTGATCGATGGCGCAGCGGAGGGCGACCCCCGACAGCGCTTGAAGGCCTTGCGGCGCTTCGCGGAGGACCGGCTGAAGCCCGACCTTGAATCCGTCGACGGCTCGGCGGCCGTCAAGGTCAGCGGGGGCCTCGAGGAGGAAATCCGCATCACCATCGACCAGCAGCGTCTGGCAGCACTGAATCTCGGAATCGAGGCGGTCATCGGCCGGCTGCGCGCCGAAAACGTCAATCTCTCCGGAGGGCGCCTCGAGCAGGGCAGCCAGCGGTTCCTGGTCCGCACGCTCAACGAATTCCGTTCCGTCGGCGAGATGGCCGATGCAATCATCGCCACCCGCGACGGTCAGCCGGTGCGCTTGCGCGATGTGGCCACGGTCAGCGAGGGTCACAAGGATCGCGAGGCAATCACCCGCGTCGGCGGCAAGGAGTCGGTCGAACTTGCCATCTACAAGGAAGGCGACGCCAATACCGTCGCCCTGGCTGCCGGTATCCGCGAACGCGTCGAACGTCTTGGCAAGCAACTGCCGCCGGGGGCCAGCCTGGTGCTGGTCTACGACCAGGCCCGCTTCATCAATGCCGCCATCGGCGAAGTCAAGGAAGCCGCCGTATTCGGTGGTCTCCTCGCCATCCTCGTGCTCTACTTCTTCCTGCGGGACGCGCGTGCCACGCTGGTCACGAGCCTGGCCATTCCCGTCTCTGTCATCGGCACGTTCATGCTGATGTACTGGGCGGACGTTTCCCTCAACATCATGTCGCTCGGCGGCATCGCGCTGGCGGTCGGCATGCTGGTCGACAACGCGGTGGTGGTGCTGGAGGCAATCGTACGGCGTCGCGAACAGGGCGCCACGGCGCCGGAGGCCGCCCGCGAGGGCACATCCGAGGTGGCCATGGCGGTGACTGCCGCCACGCTGACATCGGTCGCGGTTTTCTTCCCGATGGTGTTCATCAGCGGGGTCGCCGGACAGCTGTTCCGGGACCAGGCCCTGACCGTCACGTTCTCGCTGCTGCTCTCGCTGGTGGTCGCCCTGACGCTGGTGCCGATGCTTTCGGCGGGCGGCGAAGTCCGGGCGTCGAGCGCCGACACGGAGGCCCCAGGCCCATTCGCGCGCGGCGTCGCCCGCTTGAACCTCGAGGTGCGCAGGTTGGCCAGTCGCGGCGGCCATCTGCTGGGCGCTCTGCTCGCCCCCGGCGTCTGGACGATGCAGTCGCTCTACCGCTGGGCGGAGGGCGTCTACCCGCCCGCGGTCAGCTGGGCCCTCCTCCACCGCAAGGTCGTGCTGGGCGGTGCTGCCCTCCTCTTCGCGGGCACGATGGCGCTCGTCCCACTGCTGGGCACGGAACTGATTCCGCCCATGTCCCAGGGCGAGTTCAACGTCGATGTCAAGCTCGCCACCGGCGCCCCCCTGGAGAGTACCGATCGGGCCCTGCAGGCGGCGACGCAGCAAGCACTGACGTTGCCCAATCTGGCCACCGCCTATGCCGTGGCCGGCACCGGTAACCGGTTGGACGCCAATCCCGTCGACGCCGGCGAGAACACGGGGCGCCTGGCCATCATGCTGGCCCCCGGTGCCGACCGGGAGGACGAGGAGCAGGCCATCGCGACTCTCCGCAGGGGACTCGGCGATCTGGCGGGTGCCGACCTGCAGTACTCTCGACCGAGTCTCTTCACGTTCGCCTCCCCGCTTGAAGTCGTCCTGACCGGTTACGATCTCGAACGGCTCCGTGAGGCTGCAAATGCGGTGCGTGCGACGTTGCAGGCCGATCCGCGCTACGCCGACGTGAAAAGCACGCTGGAAGCGGGCAACCCGGAGATTCGCATCCTGTTCGACCAGGAGCGCGCGGCACAGCTCGGCTTGCCGGTGCGCGAAATGGCAGACCGCGTGGTCAATGCAATCCGTGGCGAAGTGGCCACACGCTATACCTTGCTCGACAAGAAAGTCGACGTACTCGTCCGCAGCGTTGACACTCGTGCCTCCAGCCTGGAGGAAGTACGCAACCTCATCGTCAACCCCGGCAGCGACCGACCGGTCCCGCTGTCGGCGGTGGCCTCCGTCGAACTGGCGATCGGGCCGGCCGAGATACGTCGCACAAACCAGGAGCGCGTTGCCGTGGTGAGTGCCAACCTCGGTGAAGGTGACCTCGGCTCGGCCATCGCCGGCCTCGGGGAGCTCATCGAGAGGCAAGCCCTGCCCGGCGGAATCTCCGCCTACGTCGGTGGCCAGGGCGACGAATTGCAGGACTCTTTCGACAGCCTGCGTTTCACGCTGATACTCGCCGTCTTCCTGGTTTACCTGGTGATGGCCTCCCAGTTCGAGAGCCTGATTCACCCCTTCGTCATCCTGTTCACGATCCCCCTGTCGGCGATCGGCGCCGTATGGGCGTTGTTCATCACCGGCACCACCGTCAATGTGGTGGCCTACATCGGCCTGATCATGCTGGCCGGAATCGTCGTCAACCAGTCCATCGTGCTGATCGACGCGGTCAATCAGGCCCGTACCCGGGGACTGTCCCGGCATGCCGCCATCATCGAGGCCGGACGGGTGCGGCTGCGTCCCATCCTCATCACCAAACTGACCACCATCCTCGGCCTGCTGCCGATGGCCCTCGGTCTGGGTGAGGGTGCGGAGGTGCGTGCTCCCATGGCCATCACCGTGATCGGTGGCGTGCTGCTCACCACCTTCC
>JBJTPC010000436.1:0-3886 GCA_046074905.1 Gammaproteobacteria bacterium | reverse complement strand
CGGAGAAGTATCCATGGGATGCGCCTGACAAGTGGCCGTGTAGTCTACCCCTTTTGCCTGGCACCTTCCGTGGAAACGCGACTCAGGCGTCGCGCAATCACTGGCCCTCTGGCGGGGAACATCACTTCCGCCTCGGGAGGTACAGGTCAGTGAGTGTCCCTTCGAAGGCCTCGGCAGCGAAGGCCACTGTCTCGGTCAGGGTCGGGTGCGGGTGGATCGTCGCGCCGATGTCCTCGGCATCAGCCCCCATCTCGATCGCCAATGCCACTTCACCGATGAGTTCACCGGCGCTGGGCCCGACGATACCCGCACCCACGATCCGCCGGGTATCGACGTCAAACAGCAACTTGGTGAAGCCCTCGTCGCGATTCAGGGCAAGGGCCCGACCGGAGGCTGCCCAGGGGAAAACGCCCTTCTCCACCTTGATACCCTGTTCGCCGGCCTGCGTTTCCGTGAGCCCCACCCAAGCCACCTCGGGGTCGGTGTAAGCGACGGACGGAATCACCCGCGCATCGAAGGCACGCTGCTGGCCGGCGACGACTTCCGCTGCCAACTTGCCCTCGTGCGTCGCCTTGTGGGCGAGCATCGGCTGTCCGACGACGTCGCCGATGGCGAAGATGTGCGTAACGTTCGTGCGCATCTGGCGGTCGACGGCGATGAAGCCGCGCGCGTCCACGGCCACGCCGGCCGCTGCGGCGTCCAGACGCTTGCCATTTGGCACGCGGCCGACGGCAACGAGCACCTGGTCGTAGACCTGCGGCTCCGGTGCTCCCTTGCCTTCGAACACGACACGGAGTCCCTCCGGCAGGGCCTCGATGGATACCACCTTGGTGCCCGTGAGGAGCGCCTCGTATCTGGCCTTCAGGCGTTTCTCCAGCGGGCGCACCAGATCCCTGTCGGCGCCAGGCATCAGGCCTGGGCCGAGTTCCACGACCGACACCCTCGCACCGAGCGCATCGTAGACGCAGGCCATCTCGAGACCGATGATGCCACCGCCGATCACGAGCAGGCGTCCGGCGATGCGGGGGAGATCCAGGGCGCTCGTGCTGTCGAGAATGCGCGGATCGGCCGGAAGGTCGGGCAGTTTCACCGGCTCGCTGCCGGCCGCGATGATGCACTGGTCGAAGCCCACCACCTGCCGGGTGCCATCCTCCGCCACCACGGCAAGCCGATGGGGCGAGAGGAATGTGCCGGTGCCCCGCAGGACGGTCACCTTGCGCTGCTTGGCGAGACCCGCCAGGCCGGTCGTCAGCTTGCCAACCACACGGTCTTTCCAGCCCTTGAGCTTCACGGCATCAATCGCGGGTGGCGCGAACTTGACTCCCAACTCCGCCATGTCATGGGCTTCCTCGATGACCTTGGCGGCATGCAGCAGGGCCTTCGAGGGGATGCAACCCACGTTGAGGCACACCCCGCCCAGCGTGGGCCAGCGCTCGACCAGACCGACCGTGAGGCCGAGATCGGCAGCGCGAAAAGCCGCGGTGTATCCACCGGGACCCGCGCCCAGCACCACGAGCGGCAGGTGGAGATCCGCCACAGGCTCCGCGGCAGCAGCAGCCCCTCCAGCCGGCGAGGAGGTGGCGGCTTCAGCCGCCGACTCCGCAGTCGACCCCGACCGGGGTGACAGCATGATGGGCGATGGCGTCGTGGCGACGGCCGATGCCGACGCGGCCACCGGGGCAGCGTCCACTTCCGTCATGGTGGCCACCAGCGAGCCGGTACTGACCTTCGATCCCACCGCCACGTTCAGGGAGTCGATGATGCCCGCAAATGGTGCCGGCACGTCCATCGTCGCCTTTTCGCTTTCCAGCGTGAACAGCGGATCCTCCGGCTGCACCACGTCCCCGGGCTTCACGAGCACGGCAATCACCGGCACGTTCTCGCTGCCACCGAGATCGGGTACCCGCACCTCGCGGACGGTCATGGCACTGCCTCCAGCAGCCCGGCGGCATTGGCCAACTGTGCCGCGAGCGCCGTGGTGAAGCGAGCACCATCTGCACCATCGATCACTCGATGATCGTAGGACAAGGACAACGGCAGCATCAGCCGCGGCACGAACTGCTTGCCGTCCCACTGGGGCTGCAGGCTGCTCTTCGATACGCCGAGAATCGCCACCTCCGGCGCATTGATGATGGGCGTGAATGCCGTGCCGCCGATGCCGCCCAGCGAACTGATGGTGAAGCAGCCACCCTGCATGTCGCCGGCCTTCAGCTGCCCGGCACGCGCCTTGGCCGACAGCTCCGCGAGATCGCGGGCGATCTCGTAGACGTCCTTGTGGTCGGCATCACGGATTACCGGAACCACCAGCCCGTTCGGCGTGTCGGCCGCGAAACCGATATGCAGATACTGTTTGTAGACGAGATTCTCGCCGGCCGGATCCAGTGACGAGGCGAACTTCGGATACTGCGCCAGCACCTTGGCACAGGCACGCACGATGAAGGCCAGCGGCGTCAGCTTCACGCCCTTCGCACCCGCGTCGTCCTTCAGGCGCTGCCTGGCTGCCTCCATGTCGGTGATATCCGCCTGGTCGTACTGCGTGACGTGCGGCAGGTTCACCCAACTGGCGTGCAGTCGCGGCCCGCTGATCTTCTGGATGCGGGATAGCGGCACCACGCGGACCGGGCCGAACCTCGCGAAATCGACTTCCGTCACCTTCGGGAGAGCGGTACCCGCGGCACCGCGCATCACCGGGCCTGCTAGGACCTGCTTCACCCAGTTCTTCACGTCTTCCTGGGAAATGCGCTCCTTGAGTCCGGTGCCGCGCACCTGTCCCAGATCGACGCCGAGTTCGCGTGCGAAACGACGGACCGAGGGACTGGCATGGGCCTTCGCGAATGTCGCTTCGTTGACGGGTGGCAACGTCCTGGCGGGCAAATTCCCTCCCGCATCCGGGGAAGGCGGGGGCGAACCGGCCATCGGCATGGTCACGCTCGCAACCTCCGCTACAGGAGCACGTTCGCTGGCAGCCTCAGCCAATGGGGGCGGCTTGCGCGACATCTCCGCCACGGGGACAAGCTTGGTCGCACTGTCCGCTTCAGCGGTCTCGATCGTCACCACCAACGTGCCGACATCGACGGCGGCGCCGGGCGCCAGATGGATGGCCACCACCTTGCCGGCCACGCTGGATGGAACATCCATCGTCGCCTTCTCGCTCTCGAGCGTGACGAGTGGCTGTTCCTTCTCCACGGTGTCACCCACGGCGACCAGCACCTCGATGACCTTGACGCCACTGGCGCCGCCCAGGTCCGGCACGCGGACTTCGGTGTTGCTCATGGCAGGCTCCTCAGCTCAGCACCGGACTGGGCTTCTCGGGATCGATGCCGTAGGTGGCAATCGCCTTGGCGACGGTGCCCGCATCGACCTGACCTTGGTCGCACAGCGCCTTCAGTGCTGCCACCACCACGTACCGCCGGTCCACTTCGAAATGCGCTCGAAGCTGGGCCCGGCAGTCGCTGCGACCGAAACCATCGGTACCCAGGGTGGCATACCGACCGGGCACCCATTGACGGACCTGGTCGGGTACCGCACGCATGTAGTCCGTCGCGGCCACCACCGGACCGCTTCCCTCGGCCAGCAGTTCACTCACATACGGTACGCGCGGCGCGGCCTCCGGGTGGAGGAGGTTCCAGCGCTCGACTTCGAGGGCATCACGACGCAACTCGCTGAAGCTCGTGATGCTGTAGACGTCCGCGGCAACGTCATGCTCGTGCTCCAGCATCTCGGCGGCGGCAAGCACTTCACGCAGGATGGTGCCACTGCCCAGCAGACGGGCACGGACCTTGCCCTCGGCACCCTTCCGCAAGGAGTAACCACCCTTGAGGATCCCGGGCGCCGAAGCCGGCGGCAGCGCCGGGTGGGCATAGTTCTCGTTCATCACCGTGAGGTA
>JBJTPC010000435.1:0-2593 GCA_046074905.1 Gammaproteobacteria bacterium | reverse complement strand
GACGGCGCCGACGTCCTGCTGCTCGAGTCCACCTACGGCGATCGCAACCATCGCAGTCTCGAGGCCACGCTCGACGAATTGGTCGCGGCCTTGCGTCGCGCCCTGCTGGAAAAACACGGCAATGTCATCGTGCCGGCCTTCGCGGTCGGCCGTACGCAGGAACTGCTCTATTGCCTGAACGAGCTCGTCGTCGCCGGACGCGTGCCACCCTTGCAGGTTTTCCTCGACTCGCCGATGGCGCAGGAAGTCACGCGCATCACCGCGCGGCATTTCGAGTTGTTCGACGAGGCGGCGAAGGCTGCCGCGAATCATCACCCGCCACCGGCCCGCCGACTCAAGGTCACCTTCACCGAAACCGTGCAGGAGTCGATGTCGATCAACCGCATCGGCGCCGGTGCCGTCATCATCGCCGCGAGCGGCATGTGCGACGGCGGGCGTATCCGGCACCACTTGCGGCATCACCTGCCCAATCCCCGTACCACGGTCCTGATTACCGGCTTCCAGGCGGCCGGCACGCTCGGGCGGCAACTCGTCGATGGCGCCCGCGAGGTCCGGATGTTCGGGGAGATGGTGCCGGTGAATGCCGAGGTGGTGACGCTCGGCGGGTTCTCTGCCCATGCCGACCAGTCCGCGCTGGTCGAGTGGGTCACGGCCATGCGCGAGACTCCGCGGCAGATCTGGCTGGTGCACGGCGAGGAACGCGGAACCACGGGGTTGGCGGCTGCGCTGGCGGCGCGGGGCCATGTCGTGCAGGTGGCACGCGCCGGCGAGCAGGTCGCCCTGTGAAGTCCTTCATCGAGGCCTGGCTGGCACGCCCGTGGCGGATGCTGCGGGAGTTGCTGCGTGCCGAGTGGGCCTTTCGCCGCGGCAATGTCGTGGCCACGGTGGTGGTATTCGGCTCGGCACGGTTTGCCGAGGGTAGCCATTGGTATCGGGAAGCCCGGGAGTTTGCCCGGCGGCTTGCCGCCTGCGAGGATCCTGCCTGCCGCGAGTGGGTGGTGATGACCGGCGGCGGACCCGGCGTGATGGAGGCCGCCAACCGTGGGGCGCACGAAAGCGGCGCCCTGACCACCGGGCTCAACATCCGCCTGCCGCATGAACAACGGCCGAACACCTACATCTCGCCGGGGTTGCAGCTGGAGTTCCGCTACTTTGCGCTGCGCAAGTTCCACTTCATGCTGCGCGCCCGGGCGCTGGTCGCGTTCCCCGGAGGATTCGGGACCTTCGACGAGTTGTTCGAGGCCCTGACGCTGGTCCAGACCGGCAAGGTCGAGCGCCTGCCCATCATCCTGGTCGGTCGCCAATTCTGGCAGCGCGCCATCGACTTCGACTGGCTGGTGGACCACGGGGTCATCGCGCGCGCCGATCTCGACCTGTTCACGGTAGTCGACACCGGGGCGGAAGCCGCCACCCTGGTCCTCATGACCCAGCCGCCACGCGGGCGCCACCAGGTGTGACACCCGCCACCCCTTGATTTTCGCTGCCGCGGGCACATGCTGGCCCCATGGAATATCGCGATTACTACGCGCTGCTCGGTGTCGACCGGTCGGCCTCCGCCGAAGACATCAAGCGTGCCTATCGCCGCAAGGCGCGCAAGTACCATCCCGATGTCAGCAAGGAAAAGAACGCCGAGGCGCGCTTCAAGGAAGTGCAGGAGGCCTACGAGGTCCTGAAGGATCCGGAAAAGCGCGCCGCCTACGACCAGCTTGGTGCCAACTGGCGCGAGGGCCAGCCCTTCCGGCCGCCGCCGGGTTTCGACTTCGGCGGCATGGGTGGCGGTGCGGGTGCGGGCGGCTTCAGCGATTTCTTTCGTTCCATGTTCGGTGGCGGCGGTTTCCAGCAGCAGGAAGACCTCGGCGACCTGCTCGGCCGGCACGGCGGACGTGCCCGTCAGCCCCGGCCACGGCGGGGTCGTGATGCCCGGGTGGTGCTGCAGCTCACGCTGGAGGAAGCCCATGCGGGCGGTCCCCGCGAAATCGAGTTCGCGCGCCGGCTTGCCGATGGCAGCAGCGAGCGGCGCAATCTGCGGGTGAAGTTGCCTGCCGGCATGTTGGCCGGGCAGCAGGTGCGGCTGGCCGGGCAGGGTGACGAGGTTTCCCAGGGCACTCCCGGTGACCTGCTGCTGGAGGTCCAGCACCAGCCCCATCGACGCTACGGCCTGGACGGTCGCGACCTGACCTTGCGCCTGCCCTTGGCGCCCTGGGAGGCCGCCTTGGGGGCCACGGTGCAGGTGCCGACGCTCGAGGGGCCGGTCGATCTGCGCATTCCTGCCGGCACTGGTTCGGGGAGGAAACTCCGGTTGCGCGCTCGCGGCTTCGCCGGTGAGCGCGGCGCCAACGAGACCCGCGGCGATCTTTATGTCGTGGTCGATATCGCCATGCCGCCGGTCGACGGCGAGCAGGCACGGCGGGCCTGGGAAGCCCTGCGCGAGGCCGCGCCGTTCAACCCCCGCGAGGGGTGGTAGCCGGTCGGCGCCGCTGGCACGCGCGAGGGCCCGCGGCGTCAGCCGATGACGCCCCCCAGCAGATGGCCGATGCCGAAGGTGATGGCGCCTGCGCCGGCACCGATGGCCAGCATCCGCAGGCCACCGACG
>JBJTPC010000434.1:0-2563 GCA_046074905.1 Gammaproteobacteria bacterium | reverse complement strand
GGCGCCGTCGGGATCCGGCAGCGCTCCGGCAGCGACAGGCAGTGGTTGGCGAAGGGAATGCGGGGTTTCACGACCCGGGATTATGCCCGTAGTGTGAATCTCCTCGCAGACCAGGGTATTTACCCAGTGACGGCCGCCATGCAACATCTCCAGCCGACTGAATCTATCTCGACACGAACTACAAAAACGGGCGTATCGCCATGATGAACGGGGAAAAAAACGTGAAGGAGCCTGGGGTGGTGGAGTTGCGGCTGCACGGGCTCGCCTGGGTGCTTCCGGGCGTCCTGCTGCTGCTGGCCCCACTGACCTGGGGGTGGTCCCTGCTGCCCGCCGTGTACCGTGCCGCCCAGCTGTGGCGCTCGCGGCAGTGGCTGCAGGGGGCGGAAGTCTTCGCCGTTCGCGGCATTCTCTTCCGCCAGCAGCGCAGCCTGCGCCTGGCGGACGTGCAGTTCGTGCAGGTGAAACCCTGCCTGTTCGGGCAGGCGATCGATTGCGGCACCGTGATTGTCCACGGCCCGTCCGGCACGAAGCTGATGCTCAAGCACCTCGCCCACCCGCGTTCCGCCCAGCGTGCCATCCAGCGCGCCGTGAACGCCGTGCCGCGGCGTGCCGGGTCCGCGGCATTGGCTGGTGCCGCCGAGCCGCTGATCGCCTGATGGCGTAATCTCCTCCGCCGGAGTCCTGCCGGAGGAAGCGATGACCCTTGCTGCAACGATCGTCTGTTATCGGGGCGTGGCCCACCTGTGGGAATGCGATTCCCTCGGCCACCTGAACTCGCCGTTCTACAGTCGCATCTTCGATGACGCCAGCACCGGGGCGATGCTGGCCTTCGGTCTGTCGATGGTCGACGCCATCGCCGCCGGCTACAGCTGGGCCGATGTGCGCATGGAGCTCGACTACCGTAACGAAGTGAAGGTGAACAGCGTGCTGTCGGTGACCGCACAGGTGGTGGCACTCGGCCGCGCTTCCATCACCATCGACTACACGATGCACAACGATACCGCGGGCAACGTCGCTGCCACCGCACGCATCAAGTCGGTGTGTTTCGATTTGCGCGAGCGCCGCTCGTTCCCCTGGCCCGCGGATCTTCGGGCGCGCCTCGAGGCCCGGCTCGCCGCCGGGTCCTAGGGCAGGCGGGCGAAAGCGGCGCCCAGCGCCGCCGACAGCCGTTCCCGGGTGGATTCGTACCGAGCGCTCGGGCGACCGGCCGCTTCGTTCCAGTAGAGACGGCGGTTGAGTTCGATGGAGATGCTTTGCACCCGCGCATCACCGCCCTCGTGCAAGGGCGGGACGACCGCAAGTTCGTGCACGGGCGCGAACTGCACCGACCAGGCGTGGCCATGGAACGCAGCGGCGAAGAGTTCGATGAGACGGGCTGGCGTGTGGCGCGGATGTCCCCCGATCCGGACATCGGGCTTGGGCGCCAGCTGCTCATCCACTTCGAAGGCCGGTTCCTCGTCCGGGAAAGTCGAAGCGTTCACCACCAGGCAACGGCCGTGCATGGCCAGTACCAGCGCCACCTTCGCGGCAAACCAGGCCTGATGGGGATGGTAGTAGGTGCCGAGGAGCCGCGCCGCAGCCTCATCCGCCAGTTCCTGTTCTTCGGGCGAACGGGTGAAATCGATGATCAGGGGGCTGCAGGGCGCCTCGAGGACCTGCCAGGCGGGAAGCTCCCGTGCGAACAGGTCGGCCACCCGATGTGCCGTGCACTGCGCTTGCTCCACCGCCAGTTCACCCTCCGACAGACGCAGGCTCGCCCTTTCCTCGGCGGGAATGAACCCGGAGGCCGTCGGCAGATGGCAGAGGGCCCAAGCGGGCCAGCACGGGGGCGTCATCCCGCAAGGGTAGACCCTCGGCTCGCCCGCTGACAAATTTGCATTCATTATGTTGAATGCGTTTATCGGGGGCTGGCATGGGCAAACGTATCGGCAGAGGGATCGCGGCAGCAGGACTCGCCTTGTTGCTGGTCTACTTCCTTGCCTGGCCCGTCCCGGTCTCACCGGTCGCCTGGCCCGTACCCGCGGCGGCAGCGTATGCGGGGCCCTTCGCGGTCAATCAGCGCCTCGCCGGGTTGCAGCGACTGTCGCTGGGCGGCGAGCATGGGCCCGAGCACGTCCTGGCCCGCGACGGTTGGTTGTATGTCGCCGTCGACAGCGGCGCCATTCTCCGGTTGCGGCCGGACGGGTCGTCCCGCGAGGTCGTGGTGCGTACGGGTGGACGACCGCTCGGTTTCACTTTCACCCCTGACGGCGCACTGCTGATTGCCGATCCGCTGGCCGGCCGGCACGGCGGACTCTGGCGCCACCGACCGGGTGCCGCCCAGCCGGAACTCCTGACCGACGAAGTGGACGGTACTCCGATTGCCTATGCGGACGCGGTCATCGTCGGTGGCGACGGCCGTTATTACTTCACCGATGCTTCACGGCGTTTCGGCGCTCGCGCCTGGGGCGGCACCTTCGCGGCCAGCGTGCTGGACCTCATCGAACAGCGCTGTACCGGCCGCGTGCTCGTCCACGATCCGGTCAGCCGACAGACCGCAGTGGTGATGAATGACCTGTGTTTC
>JBJTPC010000433.1:0-4867 GCA_046074905.1 Gammaproteobacteria bacterium | reverse complement strand
ATGGATTCGCGATAGCGGGTGGCCTGCTCGCGGATGGCCAATCGTTGTGCCGCACTCAGGCGGTCGAGGTTGCGTACCTGCAGCGCCATCCGCGGATGGTCGCGGAAGCGACCTTCATGGCGGTCGAGGAAATCCCAGTAGAGCGTCGTGTAAGGACAGGCATTCGGGCCCGTGGAGAGGGCCGGGTCGTAGCGGCAGCCACGGCAATACGGCCCCATTTTCTGGAGGTACTTCCCGGTGGCGATGTAGGGCTTGGACCCCAGCAGGCCGCCGTCGGCGTACTGACTCATGCCAAGCGTGTTCGGCAATTCGACCCATTCCACCGCGTCTACGTACACGGCGAGATACCACTCGTGCAGTGCCTTGGGGTCCACGCCCACCAGCAAGGCATGCAGCCCGGTGACCATCAGGCGCTGGATGTGGTGCGCATAGCCGAGGCGGAGCGTCTGCTGCAACGCATCGCGCAGGCAGGCGAGATCCGTTTCGCCGGTCCAGTAGGCCGCCGGCAGGGGTTCGCGGGCATCGAGTGCATTCCGTTCCAGATAGGCCGGCATCTGCGTCCAGTAGACGCCGCGGACATATTCGCGCCAGCCAAGGATTTGCCGCACGAATCCCTCGACCGACGCCAGCGAGGCGCGACCGGCTCGCCATGCCTCCTGGGCGGCAGCCAGCACCCGGGTCGGGTGGATCAGTTTCAGGTTGAGGGCAGCCGCGAGGCGCGAGTGGTAGAGCCAGGGTTCCCCTGGCCACAGGGCGTCCTGGTAGGGCCCGAAGGCCACCAGACGATGCTCGATGAAGTCCTGCAGCGCTTCCTCGGCATCCTCCGGCGTGACCGGCCAGTCGAAGGTGGTCAGGTCGCCCGCCCGCGGCCACGCCGCGGTCTTCGCGGGGGCGTCGGCATCCCGGGCAGGATCCACCCTCGGGAAATGGCGTTCCACCGCGGCAATCACTTCCTGCGTGAGGGCATCCGGCGGGAACCGCTGCGGTGCCGGCAGCATCCCCGGTCCTGTCGGGCCGAAGGCCTGGCGGTTCTCGCCGTCGAAGTTCCAGGCGCCCCCCGCCGGCTCCTCCCCCTCCATCAACAGCCCGGTACGGCGCCGCATCCAGCGGTAGAAGTATTCGAGCCTCAATTCCTTGCGACCCCGTGCCCAATCGCGGAAGTCCGCCAGTGGGCAGAGGAAGTGGCTGTCTTCGAGGACCTGCAGCCGCTCGCCGCAGCAGGCCTGCAGTGCTGCCAGGACCCGATGGTCTCCCGGTTGCACCACCAGAATCCGCTCGGGCGCGAGCAGCCGCAGGTCTTCGGTCAAGGCCGCTTGCAGGGAAGGTGCCTGATGGGCGCCCAGTTCACGGTAGTGCACGGTGCGCCCGCGGGCCCGCTGCGCATCGCGGAAGTGCCGCATCGCCGCCAGGAACAGCGCAGTGCGCACGCGGCTCGACGGTACGTGGTTGGACTCGTCGTCGACCTCGGCCATCCACAGCGCATCGGTGGCCGGATCGAAAAAATCGAACCCCGCCGAAGCGGGGTCGAGTTGGTCACCGAGAACGACGAGAAGGTGGCGCATGCGAGGGAAATTCGCCGCCACCCCCTGGCGGGATTCAGCGCATGGCGCGCAGCGCCGCGATGCGCTCGTCGAGCGGCGGGTGCGTGGTGAACAGCGCGCGGAGTCCGCCGCCCCTCGAGGCGGAGATGCCGAAAGCCGCCATGTTCTCCGGCATTTCCGGGGCACTGGCCCGCTTCAACGCCTCGAGCGCCCCGATCATCGATTCCCGCGAGGAGAGCTTGGCGCCACCCTCGTCCGCCCGGTATTCGCGACGACGCGAGAACCACATGACGATCAGGTTGGCCAGCAGGCCCAGCACGATCTGCGCCACGAAACTGCCGATGAAGAAGCCGATGCCGGGACCCTCGTCGCGGCGGTTGCCGCGGAGGAGGTTGTCGACGATCGAGCCGATGATGCGCGAGAACACGAACACGAAAGTGTTCATCACGCCCATCAGCAGGGTCTGCGTGACCATGTCGCCATTGGCGACGTGGCTGACCTCGTGGCCAAGCACCGCCTCGACTTCGTCACGGCGCATCCGGCGCAGCAGTCCGGTGCTCACGGCCACCAGGGCGGCATCGCGGCGGGCACCGGTGGCGAAGGCGTTGGGCTCGGGTGCGTCGAAGATGCCGACCTCCGGCATGCCGATGCCGGCGGCCTTGGCCTGGCGACGCACCGTCTCCACCAGCCAGGCCTCCTCGGCCGTGCGCGCCTGCTCGATGATGTGTACGCCCATCGACTTCTTCGCCATCCATTTCGAGATGGCGAGCGAGAAGAAGGCGCCGCCGAAGCTGACGATGCTGCCGAAGATGATCAGCGAGGTGAGGTTCAGGCCGTTGGCCGTCATCATGGGACCGACGCCCAGGATGTTCAGCGTCATGCTGGCGAGCAGCATCACGGCAAAGTTGGTGGCCAGCAGCAGGATGATTCTCAGCATGGACAGGGGGCCTCGGCAGTTTTCCAGTTGATCCCTTGGATGGGGGCTGCGCCGGAAGGTTCAATCCCCGGAAAGGGGTGGGTGGGTGACGCCATTTGCGGACGCCCTGCCCGGTGGTCTTGACGCTTCCGGCGGGTTACCTTACCGCATCGTTCCCGGGGGAGGGCGTCATGATGCGAGGACTGCCGCGGTCAGGCCGGTTGGCGGGATGGCCGGGACAGGCGTGGTGGGTGCTGGCGGCACTGACGGTGCTCGCCGTCGTGACGCGTTTTCCCCTCCCCATCGACGAGACGCGCTACCTCGCCGTGGCCTGGGAGATGTGGTCCCGCGACAGTTTCCTGGTTCCCTACCTGAACGGCGAACCCTACAGCCACAAGCCACCTCTGCTGTTCTGGCTGTTCCATGCCGGTTGGTCGGTCTTCGGAGTCAATGACTGGTGGCCGCGCCTGGTGCCGGGCCTCGCGGCGCTGGTCTTGCTGACCACGGTCCGGGGGATGGCGGTCCTTCTCTGGCCCGCCCATCCGCTGGTCGCCGGGCAGGCCCCCCTGCTGCTGGCCGGGAGCGCGTTCTTCCTCGCCTTCAGTGGCTTCATCATGTTCGACGTGCTGCTGGCGGCACTGGTGGCCCTGGCCGCCGCCTTCACCTGGCGCATGGGCGAGGGGCGCTCTCCCTGGCTGTCGAGCCTGCTGGCGGGCGCGTTTACCGGGCTCGCCATATTGACCAAGGGCCCGGTGGCCTTGGTCTTCGTGGTCCCCCTGTGGCTGACCGGGCCGTGGTGGCGCCGCGATCCCCGTGCCCGGGGTGTGCGTTGGTGGGGCCAGGTGCTGCTGGCGTTCGTCGTGGCTGCCGCGGTGCCGCTGGCCTGGGCGCTGCCCGCGGCTGCTGCGGGTGGCGAAGCCTATGCGCAAGCCATCCTGCTCAAGCAGACCAGCGAGCGCATGGTGCGCAGCTTCGCCCACCAGCGACCCTTCTGGTACTACGCCGTGTTCCTCCCGCTGCTGTGGTTGCCGTGGGTCCTCTGGCCACGTGCCTGGCGTGCCCTCGGACTGGTCGCCGGTGTACGCGATGCCGCTGCCCGTTTCCTCTGGGTGTGGCTGGGCTTGCCCCTGCTCCTGCTCAGCGCCGTCAGCGGCAAGCAACCACAGTATCTGCTCCCGGTGATGCCGGCGGTCGCGTTGTTGCTGGCGCGCGGGTTCGTTCTCGGGGACTCCGCGCGCGGCGAGGACCGGACCGGCTGGCTGGTGGGCGCCGTGTTGGTCGCCTTCGGCGCACTGATGGTGGCCGGTTCGCTGGGTTTCGGGCCGCCGGCACCTGCGGGAGAGCCCTTCCGTGCCTGGCACAAGGGATGGCTGGCAGAGGTGCCGGTCATCGCGGGATTGGCGGTGGCCCTGTCGGGGCTGGCCATGCCATGGGTGTTCGGTCGTCACTGGGTGGCTGCTCAGGCCAGACTCCAGGCCTTCACTGCCGCGTTCATCGCCATCGTCCTGTTCGCATTGCTGCATTCCGCCGCCGGGAAGACTTTCAACCTCCAGCCCATCGCCGACCGCGTCGCGGCGTTGCAAAGCGCCGGCCGCACCGTGGCCTTCTGGGGCGACTACCACGGACAACTGGGTTTCACCGGTCGCTTGCCGCAGCCACTTCCGGAACTGATGGGGCCGTCCGCGCCACAAGCACTCCAGTCACTCGCCGCGGCACAGGCCGACGCACTGGTGCTGCTGGAGGGGCGGGGACCGCCGCCCCCGGGGGCCGAGGTCTTTTCCTATCGCCGCAAGTGGTGGGCCCTCGTGCCGGTTGACCGGGCGGTGACAATCCTCGGCGTGACGGCGGCCCCCGTGGCCGATGACGAGCAGTGACCGGGTCGGTCCGATGAGGCTGCGATTCTGCGGTGCGGCGGGCGAGGTCACCGGCTCCTGTCACCATTTCAGCGTCGGCCGCCAGCAGTTCCTGATCGACTGCGGCTTGTTCCAGGGCGGTCGTGGCCTGTACGAGCGCAACCGTGCCCGTTGGCCGTTCAACGCCAGCGAACTGGACTTCGTGGTGCTGAGCCATGCCCACCTCGACCACAGTGGCTTGCTGCCCCGTCTGGTACGCGAGGGATTCCACGGGCCGATTTACTGCACCCGGGCCACGGCCGACCTGCTGGAGGTGATGCTGGCCGACAGTGCGCACCTGCAGCAGGCGGAGGCCGAGCGTGCGCGGCGTCGCGGGCGCGACTTCGCCGTGCTGTATACGCCGCGCGAAGCGGAGCGGACGCTGGAGCGCCTGCATCCGGTGGCCTATGACACGAAGTTCCGTCCCGGACCGGGTGTCGAGGCGTGCCTGCGTGATGCCGGACACATCCTCGGATCCGCCATCGTCGAGTTGCAACTGGAGGATTCCGGTCGCCGGG
>JBJTPC010000432.1:0-2855 GCA_046074905.1 Gammaproteobacteria bacterium | reverse complement strand
CCACCACGGTGGGCCGGGCCATCAGGCAGGCACCGAATGCCCCCTCGCGGACGCGATCGCTGGGGCAACCGCAGTTGAGGTTGATCTCGTCGTAGCCGAAGTCCGCGCCGATCCGCGCAGCGGTGGCCAGCTTCGCCGGGTCCGCGCCGCCGAGTTGCAGGGCCACGGGATGCTCGACCGGGTCGAACCCGAGCAGGCGCTCGCGATCGCCGTGCAGGATCGCGTCGGCCACCACCATTTCGGTGTAGAGCCGCACCCGTGGCGCGAGACGTCGATGGAGGGCGCGGCAGTGCCGGTCCGTCCAGTCCATCATCGGCGCCACGGCGATGTCGGGCAGGGAATCGCTCATGGGACTGCCACGGGCGGCGGGCGCCTCGCTCAGGCCTGGACGACGCGCGTTCCCGCCAGATGGTCGTGCAGGCAGCGCCGGTCGTCGCGGAAAATGAACAGGATGCCGATGAGACCGACCAGCGGCCCGACGAACGGCACGGCGGTGATGATGGCCCAGACGAAGGTGCGCAAGAGCACGGCCTTCACGAAGCCGGGATTGCCACCGTCATCGAAGCGCACGATCCGCAGGCTCATGACGATCTTGCCGATCGTCTGGCCGCGCGTGGCCAGCAGGTAGCACTGGAAAGCGATGAAGGCCAGCCAGCCCAGCCCCATGAAGCCGATGCCCGAGAGCAGGCCGACCCCCCAGTGGAAGGGGGCGCCGCTGAGAAACCCCATGCCGAAAGCCAGACCCGTGGCCGCGGCGATCAACAGGCCATCGATGATGGCGGCGACCAGCCGCTTGAAGCGGTCTGCGGGAGGCCCCCCGGCCCCGAGCGCGGCGGCATTGACGGGCGGTGGCGGCAAGCCCAGCTCGGGAATCGCGTGGAGCGGCGCCCACTCGCTCATGCCGGCGTGCCAGCCCAGGTCGGTGGCGGCCAGCAGGCCACTGCGGACCATGTCCTGCACCTGCTCGACCGAATAGGGGCCCGACTGCCGGCCCTCCCGCGCCACATGAATCAGCATGTCACCGCTCCCGATGCGTTTCGTCGGGAGGGAGTTTAGCCCGTCCGGAGGAGTTTACGGTGCGTTCGCGGTCGCTTCGGTCGCGACCGCTGCCGTCGGCAGGCCCGGCAGCATGCCGGCGACCGGGGCCGGCTGCCCGAACAGGTAACCCTGCGCGTAATCGATCCCGAGTTGGGTCAGCACTTCGAGTGCCTCGGCGGTCTCGACGCGCTCGGCACAGGTGACCAGGCCCATGGTCCGCGCCACCTGGCAGATGGCGCTGACCATGCTGCGGTCCACCGGATCGCGGACCACGTTCTCGACGAACTGCCCGTCGATCTTGAGGATGTCGACCGGCAGCGTCTTCAGGTAGCTGAACGAGGACAGGCCCGAGCCGAAGTCATCCAGGGCGAAGCGCACGCCACGGGCCTTCAACTGGCGCATGAAGTACACGACATTGGCCATGTTGGTGATGGCTGCCGTCTCGGTGATCTCGAAGCACAGCGCCCCCGGGATCAGTTCGACCTGGTCGAGCTCGCCGACGAGGAAGTCGAGGAAGCGTTCGTCGTTGAGCGTGGTGCCCGAGAGATTGAGGGCCAGGGAGTGATGCTGCCCGCTGTCGCGGCGGGCCGCCAGCCGCTGCACCACCTCGCGGATCGCCCAGCGATCGATCGCCGGCATCAGGTTGTAGCGCTCCGCCGCGGGAATGAACTCGCCCGGCTGGATGAGATGGCCATTCTCGTCGCGCATGCGCACCAGCAGCTCGAAGTGGCCGCCAGTCTGCGCCTGCGCCAGCGGGCTGACCGCCTGGATGCGCTGGCAGTAGAGCTCGAAACGCCCTTCGTCGGCCGCGCGCTGCACGCGCGAGACCCACTGCATCTCGCGATGGCGCTGCGGAATCTCCCCGGCCTGGTAGACATGGATACGGTCGCGACCGCCCTCCTTCGCCGCGTAGCAGGCAACGTCGACCGCGCTCATCACGGCGGCGGCGCTCTCGCTGCGCGAGTTGATCTCGACCACGCCGATGGACGCACCGACGTTGAGCGAATGCGTGCCGCTGACGAAGCGGAACTCGCGAATGGCCTGACGCACGCTCTCGGCGATGCGTACTGCCTGGTCGAGGGCGCAGTCCTCGAGCAGCAGGCCGAACTCGTCGCCGCCGAGGCGCGCCAGTACGTCGCGGGTACGCACGCGGTTCTGCAGCAGGAGCGTCACCTGCTTGAGCAGGCGGTCGCCTGCCGGATGGCCGCAGGTATCGTTCACGACCTTGAACTGGTCGAGGTCGACATACACCAGCGCATGCTGTCGCTGCGGCTTGCCGCGCGTGGCTTCCATCAGGAAATGCAGCTTGGCCTCGAACTCGCGGCGATTGATCAGGCCGGTGAGCGTGTCGTGGGAAGCCTGGTAGGACAGCGCCCGGCGCAGGCGCCGCTCGCGACTGACGTCGCGGAACACCACCACCGCGCCGGCCACCTGGCCGGCCCGGTCGCGGATGGGGCTGGCGGTGCAGTGGACGCCCAGTGGCTGGCCATCGCGACGACGCAGGGCAACGTGGTCATGGGCGGTCCAGGGCGTCCCCTCCTCCAGCGGCTGGCGCAGCGGCGGCTGGAGGTTTTCGCCGGTGAGTTCGGGCACCAGCGGGAACACCATCGCCAGCGGCTGGCCGATGGCGGTCGCGGGGTCCCACCCGGTCAGCGTGGCGGCGGCCGGATTGAGATAGTCGATCTGGCCATCGGCATCGGTACTGATCACCGCATCGCCGATGGACTGCAGCGTGACCTGGGCGCGGTCCTTTTCGGCCACGGCCGCCTGTTCGGCTGCGCGCAGCTGGAGTTCGTGGCGATGGCGCTCGATGGCCA
>JBJTPC010000431.1:0-3299 GCA_046074905.1 Gammaproteobacteria bacterium | reverse complement strand
CAGGCGCTCAATTCCGCGATGCTCCTCGGGACCTTGCAATGGGGTGACCGCTGGACATTCACGGGTACGCTGGACCACCGCAAGGCACCTTACCTGACGACCCGCAACGCGCTGATTGGCCAGCCCTTCGTGACCCTGCGGGAACTCGTCGACTCGGTTGGCTCAGGCGTGGCGGAGCGTTGGGCCATGGACCGTACCGGGGAAAGCGACACAATTTCGCTCGGGGTCAGCCGCCCTTGGGGTGAACGGTTGCAATGGAACGTCGATCTCACCGTCTCGCGGTTTGGCGAGCTGAAGCCTTCCGGTGGCGTGGAGGGAATTCCCGGAACGGGCCTCGACAAGGCGTTGTCCACCCAGTTGCTGGCCAACAGCCTGTTCACCGAGGGAGATTCGAGCATCGTGGGACTGCGGCTCTCGCAGGGCGAACTGATGACGTCGGAATCGCTCTACGTCAGCTCGCGCTTTCCGGTCTGGAACGGTCTGCGTGCCGGGCCGCGCCTGCGCATCGATCACCGCAGTTTCGCTACCGATGGCGGGGACCAGTACCTGCTCAGTCCCTCGCTGCGGCTGGATTGGCGTGGTCGGCGAACCACCGTGGAGTTCGAGGCGGGAGGCGAGTGGGCGAATCGCGAGGCGCCGCTGACCGGTGAGAGCAAGGACCGCCGCTGGTGGATCTCGCTGGGGTATCGGCTTGATTTCTAGGACTCCAGCATGGCGACTGGCGGCGCTGATCGCCGGTACGGCGCTGGTCGCCCTGTGCGGCTGCAGCAGCATGACCGCCATGGTCCCGGACATCGAGGATGAATCCCTCCAGCCTCAGGAGTTCCTCGACCACCGGACCGGCGTCACCGTGACCGGTGCGGCGGAACCACTCGTTCTCGCCCATGAGGAGCCCTCCCTGGCGGTCAATGCCCGGGACTATCTCTCCCTGGGAATCATCGAGGTCAACCGCGTGGGCGACCACGAACACTACCTCGTGGTGGTGGCCTGGAGCACGATTGACCGTACACGCATTCGCGGGTCCGTCTACCAGCCCGCGGTGCCGGAGAAGCTGATCCTGGGGATCGACCAGCGGCGCATCCCCCTGGTCGCCGGCGCCGGTCCGGATCCGGTGCGCGACCGCCAGCTCTATCCGACGCCGGCAGCGTCGAGTGCGCGCCGTTTTTTCCGCGTGGATGCCGCGACCCTGCGAGCCATCGCCGGTGCCCGGCAGGTGTTGGTGCAGGTCGACCGTGGCGAGGAGGGTATGGCGACCTACCTGCCGTGGGGAATCCGCGGCGTCGAGGCCTTGCGACGTTTCTCGCACCGCGTCGAGGACTGATTGCGCTTAAGGGCGCAAGAACCCATTGGCGATGGCATAAGCGGTGACGGCGGCAGCGCTTCGCAAGTTCAGTTTTTTCATCAGATTCCCACGATGCTTCTCGACCGTCTTTTCAGACAGCGAGAGGAGTGTGGCAATTTCCCGTGTTCGATAGCCCTCGGCAATCAGCTTGATGACCTCGCGCTCGCGCAACGACAACACTTCTGAATCGACTGTTGACTGGGTTCTGGCCATTCCTGAAGGGGAAGTTCGGAATCCGGAAAGATACCCGGTGACGACTCGAGCGCAGATGGCCGGGGAAAGGAAAGTCTTGCCGTTGAGAACCGCATGTATTGCCACCAGCATCTCCATGCGGCTATCGTCCTTGATCACGTATCCATTGGCACCCGAGCGCAATGCTGCCAGCAGGTGCTGTTCGTCGGCATGGAAGGTCAGAACCAGAATACGCTGCTCAGATCGCTGCTTTCTGGCAAGCGTGATGAGCTCCGCTCCATCAGAGAGGGTCATCGAGGGATCCAGAATCACGAGATCGGGTCTGAGCAACTCCACCGAGCGAATCGTCTCTTGCGCATCCTTGGCGGTACCGACGACCGTGAGATCCGGCGTGCCATCGATCAGGGCACAGAGACCGTCCCGCATGATTCCGTGGTCATCCGCCACCAAGATCTTTTTCTTGGGTTTCTGCATATCCGTGAGAACCTGAACTCCCAAACGTGACGGGCACCGGTTGCTACTGTGTCAGAACATGCCGATACGGGCAATGCTGCCATCGCTCCGAAGGTGCCATGGGGGAAATCCCTACCCTGGTTCGCCCAGTCACCACGGTTTTCGCACTGGTGCACAGCACACGTTTGGCCCGGGTGGTTCTTGAAAAAAGCAAAGCCAGCAGGGCATCGATTTCAACGAATTCGTGATGTGCGACATGGCAGATGATTGGCCAGAGCCGGTATTTTGACTCATCTACTCCAGCCTTCCGTACGCACGCAGTCCATATCGTGAACCCTTCAGCATCGATTCGGCGCCGTTTTCCGCATGCCGCCATTCTGGTGGGAGGCTATCTCCTGCTTTTGGCCGGACCGGCTGAGGCAGACATCTATGCACATGTCGACGCCAGCGGCGTTGTTCACTATACCAACGTACCTGTGGACGATCGCTTTGAAATCTTTCTGGAAAGTCCACCCGAGCCGACAGCGGGAGGAGGGGACGCGGGCCGGGGAGTTCCCGTCGATTTGCTCAAGCGCCGCGCGGCTGATTACGCCGGGATCATCCGTGAAGCCGCGGCAACCCATGCCGTCGAACCGGAACTCCTGCATGCGGTCATCAGCGTGGAGAGTGCCTTCAATCCGCGGGCGGTTTCCAGCGCCGGCGCGGTCGGGCTGATGCAACTGATGCCGCAGACCGCTAGACGCTATGGTGTTCAAGACAGTTTCGATCCAAGACAGAACATACAGGGTGGCGCCCGCTACCTGCATGATCTGATCCAACGCTACTCCAACAATCTCGAGCTGGTTATCGCCGCTTACAATGCCGGCGAAAACGCCGTGGAGCGGTATGGGCGAAAGGTACCGCCCTATCGCGAGACACGCCGATACGTCCCTCGCGTCTTGCAGCACTATCGCGCCCTGATGGCCCAGCGCTGATCCAGGTGAATTCGCTTCAACAGTGGCTCGCTGGATGGAATAAGCAAATCCTTCCGAGGGGTTGCGAGCCGTTGTGCTGTCGATGGTTCAGTGATGCATGTCGCATTTTTTCTGGACAATCGAAGGTCATTTCAACGAACAGCATCACCGACTGTCCGGAATTGCCGCTTAGTTAACAAAATATGGCGATCCCGGTCCGTAAACTGCTTGCATCGGAGGTTATGACAAGTGGCAGAACGTTTTTCTTCGATGTGCTCGTCTCCCACGCGACGAGGATTGGTCTGCCGCAATCACGCTGATGGCTTCCAGGAGGCCAACTTCATGAGTTTTCACAACAC